>JAXESA010000001.1:0-4427 GCA_034116205.1 Ruminococcus sp.
GACGGCGGTTATGAACTGATTTCAGGTCACCGCCGCTTGGAAGCCTGCCGCAAGCTCGGGCTTGAAAATATCCCCGTGATTGTCTGAGAAATGACGGCTGATGAAGCGGTAATCGCTAAGCCACGACTTCATTGTGCGCACCGTTCTCGGAAAGCCGTATGTCAATCTCAGCGCAATCAACCGTGTGGTAAACCGTCTGACAGAGAACGCCGGCTTGCCGCATTGTACAATTCACGGCTTTCGCCACTCTGTGGCGAGTATTCTTGACGACAACGGCGTACCGATTCAGGACATTTCCGTTTTGCTCGGACACGAAAGCGTACAGACTACCGAGAGAATATATATCAATCGACGAAAAACAGCTAAGGCTGAAACGATTGAGACTCTTGATAATGCCATTAACTTCAATATCGCTTAGGGTGGTATAAGTTTTGGTATAAAAAAAGAAAAAAGGCTTCGGAAATCGCTTTCCGAAGCCAAAAATCACTGGCAGGGGCAGAAGGACTCGAACCCTCGGCACGCGGTTTTGGAGACCGCTGCTCTACCAACTGAGCTATACCCCTATGTCTTTTCATTTGAACAAGAACAATTCTATCATTTTACGCAGAATATGTCAAGGAAAATGAAAATATTTATGCTTTTTATTTTTAAAAAACAATCGTTATGCATGCACTGTCGGTGGAAATTCGCCGAAAGCTGTGCCGATATTGCTCATTAAAAAACAATATTCTTTTTAAAATCTTCTCCGCATTTTGGACAGTGCACTTTATGCTCACCCTTGATTTTCTTCACCCTGAGCTGTGCTTTGCAATATGGGCATTTGACATAGCGGTGGGTTTTGCGGTCTTTCCACATTTTTCTTAACAGGGTACATTTTTTGGATATTGCATTTTTTACTGTTAGATATTTGCGGTTTTCGTACATTCTTTTTTGAATGTTTTTGGAAAAGGTTCTGAATACAATTAGGGCACACAGCAGTAAAACAACAATCCCAAACACCCAGTAGCGTGAAAAAGTCCATATTATCCAAACGACAATGCACAAAATCCAAAGTAAGGTATTCAGTTGGTCGTGACCGTATCTACCGTTCATAAACTGAGCAATTTTGTAAAGAAAATTTCTCATAAGCTTCTCCTAACACAAAGTTTCAACAATTATAACACATAAGTACAGATAATTCAAATCTTTTGATTGTGGTCGTCATTTTAATAAAAATATTGTATAATTCTTGACAATTTTCCGCCAATAAATGATAATGATATTATATTATTTTTTTAGTTTCATCGGTGATTTTATGAAAAAGAATTTTAGTGTATTTGTTGTATTTATTATTTTGATTTTTACGGTTGTATTTACATCCGGATGTGGCGAGGAAATTAACTGTACTGTGTTGTTGGATAGTGGAAATTATCCTTACAGCTATGTTGAGAATGGTGCGGTTAAGGGCTTGGAGGCTGATATTCTCAATGCGGTTGCCGAAAAGTCCGGTATTAATCTGAAAATCATAACCGATAAGCAGGGTGAATTTAACTGTACAGCGGGTGAGCTTACTGACGGAAGTGAAAAGTACGATTACACACAACCCTATTATACAAAGGGCATAATTTTCACCACCTCTTCAAAGAGTGGGATAAGCACATATGAGGAGCTTTTACACAGCAAGGTTGGTGTTATCACAGGCAGTGACGGGGAAATTTTTGCAAATCAGATTGCACCCCAGTACAATATTACAGTCAAGAAATACACATCAGCCGAGAAAATGTATGCAGACTGTGAAAATGGGAAGATAGACGGATTTTTTGATGATGAGCTTACTGTTAATTTAGAAATTAAAAAGGGCAGAAAGCTGAAAACCTTTGAAAATGCCGAAAGCACCGCCAATCTTACATTTGCTGTTAATGCCGGTACTAACAAAGAGTTCTTTGACAGTTTTAACCAAGGGTTACAAAGCATTATTGACGACGGAACTTATGACAGGATTTTGGAAAACTATATATCTTAAAAAATGACATAAAAAATGACCGGTGCTTTTATCGTACCGGTCATTTTTGGTATGTTGTCTTATTGTGCTACTTCTGCAAGCTTCTTTGTAATTCGGGCGTTTACTTCTACATAATAGGCATAGTCATCGGCAGAAAGACTGTCGGTGTCAATGGAATTCAGCTTGCTCATCATATCGGAATATTTGCTCATATAGTCAGCATAATCCGACATCATAGATGTTACATCATCAGAATTTTTGTACTTCTTCATAAAGTCAACATAATCGTTAAAAAATTCTTCATAGCTGTCCATAGTTTCCTTAAAATCGGAGCTTACACCGCTTGAGGCTTTTGCCGGTTTTGTGGTTTTTTCTTTGGCTTTTGTAGTTGCAGGGACTGTGGTTTTAGCCTTTGTTGTCTTGGCTTTTGTGGTTTCTTCTTCTAATTCTTCATCTTCCTCATCATCTTCGTCGTCTTCGTAATCTTCAAAATCGCCAAAGTTATAAATATCAATATTCATTTTATTTTCATCTTCATAATATTCAATTGAAAGGCTGTTTCCGTCTTTATCTTCTGCATCAAAGGAATCCGAATTACCGTAATAATCAACTGTAAAACCGTTTTTCTTACACTCTTCAACATACTTTGAGAAATCTTCCTTAGTGATGTCTGTAACATCCGCTTCAAATGAATCGGAACTGTCATATGTGATTTCTACTTTGCCTGACTCAGGGGTTGGTAGCAAACTTCCAATACCGGTTGTAACCCAAGTTATTGTTGGTTTCTTCTCCGCCTTTTTTGTTTCTTCCTTTTCACCGCAGGCACCCAATGAGAGCAATAGGCAGATTGCTAATGTTAATGCAAAAATTCTTTTCTTCATTTTTTACCTCCGAAAGTTTTTATTAAATTGATTCGGTCTGCTTTTTTGCCTTGCGTTTTTCAATGAACTGCCAAACAGCTCCGGCAAGTACTACTGCACCTAAAGCATAGGTCAGGTAGTTTGCAATGCCCCAATTATATTTACCGTTTGAGATAATACCTCTGTCGGAAAAATCAAAGTGAATTACAGTAAATGCGATTATGGAAAGAACATCAAAAACAATAGTGGCAATAGGCTTTTTAAGTGCTGACATCAGAATTGTCAAAAGTACGAAAGCTCCGAAAATCAAAATGATAACAAGATTTGCTATTGCAACTGCTTTTGTTACGGCGTAATCCATTCCGGCACAGTCAATCTTTAAGTAGTCAAAAAGGGAGAGATTAACAACCTCTTCGTTTGTCATTTCTGTACTCATTGAGTAGGTTTGTTCAGGACTTTCCATTAACTCATTCTCAAAATTTTCCGTAGCCGTGGCATAGGGGAGAAACAACATTACCGCCATAAGCAACGCTCCCGCAAGTGTTATCCAAAAAGGATAAACAGTATTTTTTGACAGTGATTTTACTTTACCCATAATTTTTACCTCCTTAGGTTTATATCACTGTCTATATAGTAAATTATTAATATAATTTTTTGTTATGCTGTCAGCATACAACCAATGTAAAATTTTAGGATATAATTATAGTCAAAATCACTTGTTAAACCATAAAGTAATATATGGAATTAAAAAGATTAGCACAACTCCGATTATTTTCAGTACGGTTTTTCTGCTGTTTTGAGAACCCTTACCCAAGAATCGGCTGATGTTTCCCACATCAAAAAAGCATACAAAGGGAATTGCCGTAAAGGCAAAGCATCCGTTTATAAAAGAGGCGTAATCGCCGAAATGAATTGCGTAGGTTAATCCGTTGTAAAACCAGAAAAAGTAAAGTATGTAGAAAATAACGGCGATTACCTTGTGTGAGGTTTTGTTGGAGCGAAAACCGGGTGTGTTTAGTAAAATTCTGTCAAGTAAGGGCAATTTTTCGCCACTCTTACTATTCAGGGCTTTTTTAAATTCAAGTACAGAGGAGTATCTGTCCTCGGCTTTAATTTGAGTTGCCTTTTTTACAATGCTCGCATATTTCCCTGTACATAACTTTTCGTTAGGCATTTTTGCTGTTAAAAGATAGTTTAGCAGTACACCCATAGCATAAATATCTGCACCTTCCCCAGTTTGGGTAAAACCGAATTGCTCGGGGGAAGCGTAACCGGCAGTACCCATTACCGTGGTGTCTCGTTTTGCGTTATTCTTTTTTTCCCTTGAAATATTAAAGTCAATGAGCTTGATGTTGCCGTTATAGTCAACCATAACATTGCTTGGGGTGATGTCACGGTGGATTATTTTGAACTGGTGTAATTTGCTTACTCCGTCACAAAGCTGTCCCATCCATTTTTCTGCAAGAGTTGGCTTAACTGCTCCCTTTGAAGTGACAATCTGTTCAAGGGTGTTTCCAAAAACAAATTCGCAAAGGCAACTGCAATTAATACCGTTATCCACCACATCATATATTTTCATTAGGTTA
>JAXESA010000002.1:0-3481 GCA_034116205.1 Ruminococcus sp.
CAATATCATACCATTCATACTCAAGCCCATGAATAATGATGGGCAGTTTTTTTCCAAACTTTTTCTCTAAGAAGCATTCTTGTTGCAGGCGCTTTGCCACCTCAGAAACCAGCGTCAGCAACTGGTAATGTCCAACAGGACCTTTCCCGATATAGTTATAATCTTCGTCGTAGCAGTCTTCTTCCTCTTCACCGATATTCAAAATATTATTCTCTTTATACCATTCAAACAATAAATCGGTCAATTCGTTGGGTTCGCTCGGATCAATAATAGGAGTCTCATCCTGTCGCCAAAAAGCATAATTCCAGCGCTCCTCGCTGTATTGATCTGCTCCTTCGCAATCTTCTTCGGTGTTATAGCTAATAGCAAAAGAGGACACATTGCTGAATCCCTTATATTGGTATTCTTCATTTGAATACACAAAAAACGAAATTGCATAAATACCGTCTTCACACCAAGTATCAATTATTGATTTTATCTTTGAGTATAATTTTTCGGACAGATTGGACATACCATCAACTCCTTTATTTTGACTATACCATATTGTCAAGATAGAGTAAAGTTTTTTACGGTGATTTTGAACTGATGGACATATAAATAAGTGATATTTTCACTATGTGGAAGTTATATTTTGCGTTACAAAGTGATATTATATTCGCAAAACTGCCCGAAGGGCAACATCACTTGGCAAAGCCAAATATAACTGCAAAGCAATATAACTCGCCGAAAGGCGAATATAACTGAAAAAGACGACTGCCAACGCAATCGTCTTTTTCTTGGCAGAGGACAAGGGTTACCGGTGTGTGGGAAAGTATCATCACGCTTGTTGGTAACTTGTTTAGAAAAAATATCATCAACGCTCCTCGGTAAAAACAGTCCACCGGACTGTTTTCTTAACCCTCGGCTTCAAATCCCTAAGTTATAATATCAAAAAAAGATAAAAAGAAAAGCACCTACATTTCTGTAAGTGCTTTGGCGGAGGACAAGGGATTTGAACCCTCGCGCCGGTTACCCGACCTACTCCCTTAGCAGGGGAGCCTCTTCACCACTTGAGTAATCCTCCGTATGGTAAAGTATTATAAATAAATAAAAATGGCGGAGGGGAAGGGATTCGAACCCTTGGTACCTTGCGGTATCACTAGTTTTCAAGACTAGCTCCTTAAACCACTCGGACACCCCTCCGTATTTCGCAAGGCTTATTTTATCATAACACCCTGAGAATGTCAATAATAAATATAAAAATTTTAATATATTTTATTATATTTCTATTTTTATCCCAATTTTTATCCCAATATTTTGTGTTTATTTTCTAATACACAAATAAAACACTAATTTTAAATCAAATTCAAATAGAAATTATATCTCTTAAAATCTAAAGAAATTCCCTTGATTTTGGGGATAATCCTTTATTTTTGAGATTTTTATGTAACATAATTGTAATGAAATCTTAACTTGTTTAAGGGGTATCTTGTGTTATAATTATCTCAAAGAAAATTATTATTCTAATTTATTCTAAATATAGGGGTGTGTTGATAATGAAATGTCCTTTTTGTGGCCATGATGAAAGCAAGGTTATAGATTCCCGTCCTGCCGATGATGGGGAGAGAATTCGTCGTCGTCGTGAATGTTTGAGCTGTAAAAAGCGTTTTACCACTCACGAGGTAATTGAGAGTGTGCCAATCATTGTTGTAAAGCGTGACAAGTCAAGAGAAGTTTTTGACCGTGCAAAGCTTACCGGTGGAATTTTGCGTGCCTGCGAAAAAAGACCGGTTTCCCTTGAACAGATTGAGTCTGTTGTTGATTCAATAGAAAGCTCACTTCAAAGTTCACTTGACAGGGAAGTAACCTCACAGTCCATTGGCGAGCTTGCTATGGAAAAGCTTAAGGATGTAGATGAGGTTGCCTATGTTCGTTTTGCCTCGGTTTACCGTTCATTTAAGGACATTAACACCTTTATGGAAGAGCTTACAAAACTTCTTAAAGAAAAATAATTTGTTTATATTTTAGGATGTTTATAAAAAACGGATTGAGTGATTTGTTACGCCCAATCCGTTTTCCTTTTATGTTTTATTTTTTAGTAAATTTCTTATCACAAAAACCTCTGGTAATATCCCACAGCAAGGCGGTCGCACCGTTCATTTTCCGGGTGACCGTGGTGGCCCTTTACCCAGTTAAAGGTGACATTGTGCTTTTGACAGAGGGCATAAAGTTCTTTCCAAAGGTCGGGGTTTTTCACAGGCTCGCTCTTTGTTCTCATCCAGTTTTTTGCTTTCCATTTTTCCACCCAGCCAAGGTTAAAGGCGTTGCAAACATATTGAGAGTCGGAGTAAAGCTGAACATTACAGGGTTCTTTCAAAAGTTTTAGTGCCTCAATAACAGCCAAAAGCTCCATTCTGTTGTTGGTGGTGTTTTCACTTCCACCGCTGATTTCCTTTTCTGTTCCCTTGTATCGCAGTATTGCGCCGTATCCTCCCGGACCGGGATTGCCCGAACAGGCACCGTCTGTAAAAATTTCTACTGTTTTCATAATTACCTCTTTTCGTAATAATGTTATCACAACAGGAGTATTTTTTCAACTCATTAGGGAAATACTGTAAATATTATCACCTTTAATTAATAGGTATTTTCAGTTGACTTTTGGGTGCAGAAATAGTATGATATAATGTACTAATATTGTGGAGTAGTATGGTTACATAATCAACTATTTTTAATTGTTAAGTAAATTGTTTGAATACCCGGTCGGGATTTTGGGTATCATCAAATTAATACATAAATAATAATTAATTTTTAAGAAAACGGAGGACATTTTGTGGGAATAGAAAAAAACAATAACAGTAAAAATATGGTAAATTACAGCAGAAATAAGAACAATCAGAGAAATTATACAAAGGGCGGTCAGGCAAATAACCGCCAGGGTTATCAGAATAACAAAAAATATTTTAAAAGCAACAGCAAGCGAAATAGCAGTAAAATTAATTATAAGGGTAAAAGAAACCAAAATTTCCAGGAGAATAAGCCCCTGCCATCAGTAAAGGTGTCTTTCCTTGGCGGACTTAACGAAATCGGCAAAAACATCACCCTTTTTGAATGCGAGGACGAAATTATCGTAATCGACTGCGGTATGGCTTTTCCGGATGGCGAAATGCTTGGTGTTGACCTTGTTATACCTGACTTCACATATCTTGTTCAGAACAAAGATAAGGTAAAGGCAATTTTTCTAACCCACGGTCACGAGGACCACATTGGCGGACTTCCATACCTTTTGACAGAGATGAGCGCACCTATCTACGGAACACCCCTTACATTGGGACTTGTAGAAAACAAGCTAAAGGAACATTCCCTGTTAAAGCAGACAGAGCTTAGAACAGTAAAGGCAGGGGAGTCTGTAAAAATCGGCAAAACAACAGCGGAGTTTATTCATGTTAACCACTCCATTCCCGACGCTGTGGGCATAGCTTTGCACACACCTGCCGGTACTATT
>JAXESA010000003.1:0-2284 GCA_034116205.1 Ruminococcus sp.
GAAAGAGAACGGTGCCGACATTACAAGTGCAGTTGACTGGCAACTTCACAGGCTTTATGAACTGGGTAAAACAGACAAGGAGATCAAGGATGAAATACAAAAAGCTTTGAATTTGTCTGATGAAGAGATAGACCGGGTGTATTCAGATGTTCTCAAAGAAAGTTATACAAGGGACAAAACTCTGTATGAGGATATGGGACAAGGATTTATTCCTTATAAGGATAACGAAGAGCTTAAACAGCTTGTTTCCGCTGTAAATCAGCAAACCAAGAACGAATGCAGGAACATCACTCAGTCCCTGGGATTTGCAAAGAAACAGCCTAACGGAAAGATAACCTACACTCCTTTAGGTGACTTTTACAGAGATAAGCTGGACAGCGGTTTAATGGAGATTGCAACAGGCATTACAGACTACAACACAGTCTTGAATAGGCTTGTTTCTGAAATGACAAACAGCGGAATGCGTTGGGTTGATTATGAAAGCGGTTGGAGCAACAGGGTTGATGTTGCCTGTCGCAGAGCCTTGCTTACCGGGTATAATCAGGTCGTGGGCAAGGTCAACGAGGACAACGCAGAAAAGCTGGGTACAGAATATTTTGAAGTGTCCTATCACTCGGGAGCAAGACCCACCCACCAAGTATGGCAGGGCAGAGTTTACAGTAAAGCACAGCTTGAAACAGTTTGTGGATTGGGAACAGTAACAGGGCTTTGCGGTGCAAACTGTTACCACTCATACAGTCCCTTTTTCCCAGGCATATCCGTCCGTACATACACAGATGAAGAGCTTGACCGTATGAACGCAGAGGACAATATTCCAAAGGAATACAACGGCAAGCAGTACACTAAGTACGAGGCTCTCCAAAGACAACGCAGACTTGAAACCACAATGAGGGCAGAAAGGCAGAAGATTAATCTGCTCATACAGGGCGGTGCTGATGAGGACGATATACTTTCCGCCAAGGTGAGATACAACGGAACATCAGATGAGTATGTAAAGTTTTCAAGAGCAATGGAACTTCCACAGCAAAGGCAGAGGGTTACTGTTGATGGACTTGGAAATATTGGAAATATTAAAAAGCAAAAAACTGTTAATATTTCCGGTGCTAAACCTGTTGAAAAATCCGCTGAAAGTGGTATAATAAACACAGGCTCGGTGAGCGGTGCATTAAATCCCTATAGTAAAGAAGCGGGAGAACATGCTGAAAAATATTACGAATCTGTAAGGCATATGACTACAGATACATTAAGGATAGCTGAAGCTACTAATTTAAGAAAGGAAAAGATTGATAAGATTAAAAATCATATTTTTATTAAAGAGCACGATTTATCAAATGGCCATAGACGTTTTGATCCGTCATATGATATGGCACAGTCATGGCAAAGACTTATAAGTGGTAAATACGAAGAAAAAGATATGATATTGCTTAAGCATGAATATGCCGAATTGCGTTATATGGAAAAAGGATTACAACAACATGACGCCCACATAAAAGCTTCTAAGAGGTATAATTATGCGAAATATTGTGATTAAAAGAGGTGAGATTGCATATGGTGAGAATATTTAATATTACAGAGAATGACAGGGTTGTTTCCTGTACTTATACACCTGAGGATAGTAGTTTAGAAGGATATGTTGAAGTTGATAAGGCAACGCAGGAAATAAAGTCAGTAAAGTATTCAGACTATGAATACGGAAAAAAGATGTATGTTTCACATGTTAGAGAAAAGATTGCTGAATTAATTAATAATAAAAAAGATTTCCCCAGTGAAATAACAGCTATTTGGTATTAAACCGCTCCCACGAATATGAGAGCGGTATTTTTCTACCAAAATTTATAATCAATGCGTTATGTGTTAGGTGAAATTGAATGGATGATAATTTTAAATGTATATATAAAATTCTGAGGGCATTGGAAAAAGCAATGGATTATACAGAATTTGAACTATCTCAAATAGATTATCATAAATTAGAGATAAGCAAAGAACGCTGGGCGAGATACCTTGAAATGATGGCTGATATAGGTTACATAAAAGGTGTAAGGGTGTACAAGGATATTACCGGTGAAACCGTTGTGGATAATGATGATATTCGTATCACCTTAAAAGGCTTAGAGTATCTTACAGAAAATTTTATTATGCAAAGAATTTATAAAGCAACTAAAGGCATTAAGGACATAATATCATAATGTTGTTATTTAAGCACTTACAGAAATGTAGGTGCATTTTTTATATTCAAATTGTCCGGAATGACGAGAAACTATCAAACGAAGTGGAAAGGAACCAC
>JAXESA010000004.1:0-6604 GCA_034116205.1 Ruminococcus sp.
TATCGGGAGAAGAATCAAGGCGACAGCTAAAGCTCCGTGCCGAAAGACTTGGTGTAAACAACGAGAATACTTTTATAATGACCGAAACTGATATTGAGATTATTGTTGAGGAAATCAAGACCGAGAAACCTGACCTTGTTATGATTGACTCAATTCAAACAATGAATTTAACAGCACTTAATTCTTCACCAGGTTCTGTTACACAGGTCAGGGAATGTACTAACCTGTTGATGCACACATCAAAGGGCTTGGATATTCCGATTATAGTTGTAGGGCATGTTAACAAGGAAGGCTCTATTGCAGGGCCTAAGGTTTTGGAGCATATTGTTGACTCTGTCCTTTACTTTGAGGGCGATAAGCAGATGTCTTACAGAATTTTACGAGCTGTGAAAAACAGATACGGCTCTACCAACGAAATCGGTGTTTTTCAAATGACTGACAAAGGTCTTACTGAGGTTGAAAACCCGTCAATGATGCTCCTTTCAGGTCGTCCCCACAATGTTTCAGGTTCCTGCGTTGCCTGTACTATGGAGGGTACAAGACCACTTCTTGCGGAAATTCAGGCTTTAGTTTCCACTTCGGGCTACGGAAATCCAAGGAGAATGTCAACAGGATACGACTACAATCGTTTGGCACTTATAATTGCTGTCCTTGAAAAAAGAGCCGGTTACTATTTCTCCAACTGCGACACATATGTCAACATTGTTGGTGGTTTAAGGCTTGATGAACCGGCTATTGATTTGTCTGTGGCAATTTCCCTTATCAGCAGTTTAAAGGATGTTCCAATTCCTGAAAATGCACTTGCCTTTGGAGAAATCGGCTTAGGCGGTGAAATTCGTTCTGTTGCCAATGCACAGGCAAGGATTAACGAGGCATCACGACTTGGCTTTACGAAGATTATTCTGCCTTATCACAACTTAAAAAGTGTTTCCTCGGATACAGCTACATTATATGGTGTAAAGAATGTCAGAGAGGCATTTGAGGCAATGCTTGATGAGTAAGTTTTTACCAAATCTGCCCATTGATGATGTAAAGGCTGTTGTGATGTCAGTTGAATATGAGAGTATTTCCAAGGCAATAGGGGAGGCAGGTATTAAAATTATCCCTACTAAACCTATTGAAAAGTTCTATCCGTTTGAAAAGTCACACGCAGATATGCAGTTTTTTCATTATAGTAATGATACAGCCTTTATACTGAAAGAGTCACTATACCTAAAGGAAGAGCTTGAAAAGTATATTGAAAACGTGATTGTAATTGATGAAACGGCTCAAAGAGAATATCCAAAGAATGTTTTACTTAATGCAGTTTCACTGAATGGTAATATAATCTGTAATCCTAAGTGTGTAAGTGATGTTATTTCACATACGATAGAACAAAAACGAACATATGTTTATAGGGTAGGGCAAGGTTACACAAAATGCTCCACTTGTATTGTAGATAAAGAGAGCATAATCACTTCCGACAAATCTATTTATAATGCTTGTAAAGAAGATTTTGATGTTCTTTTAATTCGCCCCGGATATATTGAATTACCTGGTACAAGCTATGGCTTTATTGGCGGATGCAGTTTTAAGTACAACAAAAGTATTTTGATGTTTACAGGAAATATCAACAATCATCCGGACTACAATATAATAAAAAATTTCTGTCGTAATCATAATATTTATGTAGAAAGCCTTATAAATGATAAACTGATAGATATTGGAAGCTTTATTCCTGTTAAATAGAAATTTGATTATAATATAGTTTTATTAACTACAGGAGTGATTGCATTACAAGTTCCGTTTCCGTAACAGTTAATTGTTATAAAATAATAGATATATAGTTTACGAAATAAATATGTGTTTTAAAATTACCACTTGATTTATTTATTAATCGGTGGTATTATAATTTTACACTCCCCTAAATTATACAAAATATTCATTTTGTATAATTTCATAAATACTGTTACTTATAGATTTTTTATACAATTCTCTACTCCCGATTAAGGACGGTGATATAATGGCAGTTAGTTTTAAAGAAGACGCACCACCTATTGTTAAGGACTTTTTGTTTTATATGCAGACGGTAAAAGAAAAATCTTCAAAAACCGTAAGTGAGTATTACCTTGACTTAAGAATGTTCTTTCGCTTTGTTAAGGTACTGCGTGGAACTTCAAAAACAGACGATTTTGATAAAATTAAAATTGATGACATTGATATTGATTTTATCAGAGAAATTACATTAACTGATATGTACGAATTTATGAATTATCTGATTGATGACCGAAAGGTTCAGTCGGCAGGTCGTTCTCGTAAGGCATCTACCCTACATTCTTTTTTTGATTATCTCACGGTAAAAAAGCACTTACTTGATACTGACCCCAGCAAGGAGCTGGAAATGCCGAAACAGCGCAAATCTTTGCCAAAATACCTTACTTTGGAACAAAGTATTGAACTGCTGAATGCAGTAGAGGGAAAAAATAAAGAGCGAGATTACGCAATTCTTACAATTTTCCTAAACTGTGGACTTCGATTATCCGAATTAGTCGGGCTGAATGTTACTGATGTTCGCAGTAATAATACTGTGAGGGTACTTGGTAAAGGTAATAAGGAGAGAATTATTTACCTAAACGACGCTTGTGTTGATGCAATAAATAACTACCTAAAAGTTAGACCTATGGATGGTGTTAAGGATAAAAAGGCGCTGTTTATTTCTTCTCAAAAAAAGAGAATGAGTCCAAAAACTGTACAGGCTATGGTTTACAAATATCTTGAAAAAATCGGTCTTGACAGTCAGGGTTACAGTTGCCATAAGCTAAGGCACACAGCCGCTACACTTATGTACCAGCATGGCAATGTTGACATCAGGGTGCTGAAAGAGGTTTTAGGCCACGAAAATTTGGGAACTACCGAAATTTACACTCACCTTTCCAACAAACAGCTTGAAGAGGCATCTAAAAGTAATCCGTTAGCCAAGGTTAAGCAGAAAAAGGATAAAAAATAATCCACCTACCCTACCCTATCTCATCTTGTTATTGTTTATGATATAGGTAAGGGATTCCTCGACCGACTCGGAATTACATAGTAGTGATAATTATTAGTAATAAAGAATAAGGAGCAAAAAATGAAAATATATTTAGCAAGTCCGTTTTTTAACAAAGAAGAACTGAAAAATGTACAGAAGGCTGAAGAAATCCTTATGAATAGAGGATTTCAGGTGTTTTCCCCACGACTAAATGAAGTTAGAACTGACGAAAATACCCAGTCTGCTTTATGGTCTAAGGAAACCTTTATGAATGATAAAGGATTCATTGACTGGGCAGACGCTGTTGTAATGCTTTATTATGGAGGTTACAGCGATAGCGGAACTGCCTGGGAATGTGGTTACGCCTACGGAACACATACCCCTGTGGTGGTTGTTCATTTAGGGAACGATTCTAACCTAATGGTACACGAGGGTAGCCATAGCAACATCAGGCTTGACGCTTTAGTTACATATGATTTTGAAAAAATGCCCTCACTTCCCTACAAAGGAAAAATGTTTTAAATATACTATAAAAGACACTTCTTTTTTCACTAAAGAAGTGTCTTTTTTTAAATTCATTATTCTTTTGGCAGATTAAAGTCGGAGAAATCAAAGGTTGCGAAGTAATCTCCCGGAGTTTCAGCCCTTCTAATCAGCTTGTGAGAACCGTCCTCTTTTAGGAGTACCTCGGCACTTCTTAACTTACCGTTGTAGTTATAGCCCATAGAAAATCCGTGTGCACCTGCATCGTGGATATATATAATGTCGCCCATATCAATCTTTGGCAACATTCTGTCTATGGCAAACTTGTCGTTATTTTCGCAAAGACCGCCTGTAACATCATACTTGTGGTCGCAAGGCTGATTTTCCTTGCCGAGAACTGTGATGTGGTGGTATGAACCGTACATTGCAGGTCGCATAAGGTTAGCGGCGCAAGCATCGAGTCCAATGTATTCCTTGTAAATGTGCTTTTCGTGTATTGCTGTTGCAATCAAAGCGCCGTAAGGAGCTAACATATATCTGCCAAGTTCGGTGTAAATTTCTACATCTCCCATTCCCTCAGGAATAAGGATTTCTTCAAACTTCTTTCTTACACCCTCGCCGATTATTGCAATATCATTCTTTGGTTGATCCGGACGGTAATCGACACCAACACCGCCGGAAAGATTGATAAACTTAATATGTACACCTGTTTTCTTTTGCAGTCTTACAGCAAGCTTAAAGAGTATTCCTGCAAGCTCAGGGTAATAATCGTTGGATACTGTGTTGGATGCAAGGAATGCGTGAATACCAAATTCCTCTGCACCTGCCTCCTTTAACTCAACAAATGCCTTTTCCATTTGCTCCTCGGTCATACCGTACTTTGAGTCTCCGGGTGTGTCCATAACCTGGACTCCTTCTTTGCTGGCAGAAAGCTCAAATACTCCGCCTGGGTTATATCTGCAACAAATTGTCTTGGGAACACCGCAGGTTTTCTTTATAAACTCTACATGAGTATAGTCATCAAGGTTGATATTAGCTCCAAGGTCATATGCCTTTTGCATATCCTGAACAGGCGTTACATTTGAGCTAAACATAATGTCACTGCCTGTAATTCCGCAGGATTCACAAAGTAAAAGCTCTGTGTAAGAGGAGCAGTCCATACCGCAACCCTCTTCCTTAAGAATCTGCATAAGATATGGGTTTGGAGTAGCTTTTACAGCAAAATACTCCTTAAATCCTTTGTTCCAGCTAAAAGCCTTGTTAAGGGCTCTTGCGTTTTCTCTTATACCCTTTTCGTCATAAATATGAAATGGTGTAGGAATATCCTTAATGATATCCTTTGCTTGTTCAAGTGATAGAAATGGCTTCTTTTCCATTTTTATTCCTCCTCTGACTCCTTTATATAATCATCAACACATTCTTCAATAGCACCGATAATTGCATCGGCTCCCTCTCCCGTTTGTGCTGAAAAAGGAAAAATTCTTGTATTTTCAAACCCTTTTAGAGTTTCCCCTATTTTAACAAGTTGTTTTTCTTTCTCTGATTTTTTAAGCTTGTCCATTTTTGTAAGAACTACAATGTAGGGCAGTCCGCTTTCGTAGAGAAAGTTTATCATACCAATGTCATCCTGTGTTGGCATATGCCTCATATCAAGAAGCTGTACCACAAGACAAAACGCTCTCTCCTGGTCAAAGTAACCCTCCATTAGCTCTGACCAACGCTGTTTTTCTGCCTTGCTTACCTTTGCATATCCATACCCCGGTAAATCCACAAGATGAAAGTTGTCAACATCAAAAAAGTTGATTGTAGCAGTTTTTCCCGGTTTTGAGCTTGTGCGAGCCAAAGCCTTTCTACCGCAAAGCTTGTTGATTAAGGACGATTTGCCAACATTACTCTTGCCGGAAAAAATTACTTCAGGCTTTTCTGATGGAGGTAATTGCAGGCTTGTACCACAAGCAAACTGAAATTCAGCCTTATTAAAAGTTGTCATATTCTTTTCCTCCTACTGTCTGACCACATCGGTATAGTGGTTAGACACAGAAGCTTTTTTGCTCTTATGTAAACTTGGTGTGAAACCAACTACGGCAGTTTCAAGAACTTCTGTAATATCCTTTACAGGAGCAAAATTTACATTTTCCTTAACAACAGGGTCAACCTCTTCAAGGTCTTTAATATTCTCAAATGGAATTATAACAGTTTTAATTCCATTTTTATATGCCGCCATACTTTTTTCTCTTAGTCCACCGATTGGCATCACTTTGCCTCTCAGTGTAATTTCTCCTGTCATAGCAACAGTGCTTTTGACTTTTTTCTTTGTTAAGGCAGAAAAGATTGCTGTTGCCATTGTTACACCGGCAGAAGGTCCATCTTTTGGAACAGCTCCCTCCGGAGCGTGTATATGAATATCGCAATCCTTGTAAAAATCGGTGTTGGCTATATAATTGTCCAGATTCTTTCTAACACAGGTAATTGCCGCCTTGGCGGACTCCTGCATTACGTCCCCAAGTGAACCTGTAAGGAGTAAATTTCCCTTACCTTTCATTACAGCCACCTCAATAGGAAGAAGTGTTCCTCCAACTGAAGTCCATGCAAGACCGTTTACCACACCAACTTCGTCATCTCTGCTCTTGAAATCATCGCTATAACGGACAGCACCAAGGTATTCACCAATATTTTTATCGGTAATTTTTATAACCTGTTCATCGTCTTCAAGGATTCTTACCGCTGCCTTGCGCATAAGGGTTGCAAGTGTTCTTTCAAGATTACGAACTCCTGCTTCTCTTGTGTATGAATCAATTATAGTATAAATACCCTTGTTAGAAATCTTAAAGTTATCCCTTGTAAGTCCGTTTGCTTCAAGCTGTTTTTTAACAAGATGTTTCTTTGCGATATTAAACTTCTCTTCCCTTGTATAGGAAGGAAGTTCTATAACATCCATTCTGTCCCTTAGTGGTTCCGGAATTTGGGATAAATCATTGGCTGTTGTTATGAACATTACCTTTGATAAATCAAATGGTATTTCGATGTAGTGGTCAACAAATTTGCTGTTTTGCTCACTGTCAAGCACTTCAAGAAGTGCTGATGTTGGGTCGCCCTTGTAGTCGTTACCCAGCT
>JAXESA010000005.1:0-24958 GCA_034116205.1 Ruminococcus sp.
CATTTCAATACCTTTTGTCAATAAAATTAGGGGTATATTTATATGAAATTTGTATGAAATTACATATTTTTGACAATTTTTTATCGTAAACATATAGGGCATATCACTTGATACACCCTATATGTGGTTACACATTTACCTTGCATTTACTTTGCAACAGAGGTGAGGTACTCAACAACCTCTTTTTCTGTTTTCAGCGTCATAGCCTTCTTGGCAACTTCCAAAGCCTCTTTTTTACTCCAAAGTGAGATGATTTTCCTTGTTTTTAGCACAGATGTTGCACTGACGGAAAATTCGTCCAAGCCGAATGCCAAAAGTATTGGAATAAGCAGTGGGTCGGCAGCAGCCTCACCGCACATACCAACAGGGATGTGGTTTGCGTTGCCGTCCTCAATGGTCTTTTTAATCATTCTTAAAACAGCAGGCTGGAATGGGGAATAGAGGTAGGCAACATCAGGGTTTCCTCTGTCAACAGCCATTGTGTAGCCTGTAAGGTCGTTGGTGCCTATTGAGAAGAAGTCAGCCTCCTCAGCAAGAATATCTGCAACCATTGCACCTGCCGGGGTTTCTATCATAACACCGATTTCAATGTCCTTGTTGTATGGAATTCCCTCTTTGTCAAGGTCAGCCATAATTTCCTTTATCAGTGCTTTTACACCGGTTAACTCTTCAAGACATGTCACAAGTGGAACCATAATTTTAATGTTGCCAAATGCGCTTGCCCTTAACAAAGCCCTAAGCTGTGGCTTGTAAATGTCGGGTCTGCTAAGGCAGTATCTAACTGCTCTAAAGCCCATAAATGGGTTGTCCTCTTTGTTCAGTCCAAGGTAAGGTATGTCCTTGTCACCGCCAACATCAAGTGTACGGATAATGAGAGGCTTGTCACCAAGCTTTAGTACAGTTTTCTTGTACGCCTCAAACTGTTCATCCTCACTTGGCTGTGAGGTGCTGTCCATATAGAGAAATTCTGTTCTGAAAAGTCCCACCCCTTCACCTGTTTTGGAGATAACAGCGTCTGCGTCGTCAGGCTTGCCAATGTTACAGCAAAGCTCAACCTTAACACCGTCTGATGTAACAGTTTCTTTGCCAAGGAATTTTTTAAGCTCTTCCTTTTCCTTTTTGAAGAGGATAGTTTTGTCTTTGTATGCAGAAATTTCACCAACACTAGGGTTTTCAATTACTTCACCGTGACTTCCGTCAACAATAATTTCGTCACCGTTTTTAAGTATTTGGGAAGCGTTGTCAACGGAGAGAACAGCAGGAATTTCCATAGCCCTTGCCAAAATTGCAGAGTGGCTTGTTTTTCCGCCGATTTCCGTTACAATGCCCACAATGTTTTCCTTTACAATACAGGAGGTCATTGATGGTGTTAAGTCCTTTGCAACAAGTACTGTGCCGGCAGGAGCAGACGCAATATCTACCTCTTCCTTACCAAGGAGTGTGGCGATAAGTCCTGTTTTAATGTCCTCAATGTCAGAGGCTCTCTGCTTTGTCAGCTCGTCCTCAGCCATAGAGAATATGCCGATAAACATATCGCATACCTGCTCCACAGCCTCCTCGGCACAACTGCCGTTTGAGATGTTACCCTCAATAGAACTGCTCATTCTGGGGTCTTTAATCATAAGCAAATGGCCCAGCAGAATTTCAGCCTCTTTTTCTCCCACAGTATTTTTAATGTTCTCCGCCTGCTTTTCGGTCTTTTCGCAAAAAGCTTCAAAAGCCTTGCGGTATCTTTCTATTTCAGCCTGAGTATCAGTGATTTTCTTCTTTTCGTATTCAAGGTTAACCTCTTCAATAAGCATAACCTTGCCAATGCCGATACCCTCTGATGCGTTAATTCCTTTTAGCATATTTTCACCTCAATATGGAGAACAGGAGAATTATTGCCTGAATAATTCTCCTGTTTTAATAACTACTAATAATTTATTTGTTATTCGCCGAAACCGCTTTCAATAAGCTGGGATGCTTCCTTCATTGCAGCCTCTTCGTCAGCACCGTCAATCTCAAGTGTGATTTCTGTACCACACTTAATGCAGGCCGCAATAAGGTTCATAATACTTTTACCGTCAATTCTGTTTCCGTCCTTAACAACGGTTACAGAGCTTTGGTATTTGCCCATAGCAGTGGTAAAAGTTCCGGCAGGTCTCATATGAAAACCTTGACTATTAGTAATAGTAAATGTTTGTGATATCATTATAATTGCTCCTTTGAATCAAATCTATCACAAATATTATACAATATTAGTGGATTATTATCAATATATTATTTGAATTTTAAAAGTTATTTTGTGGTTTTTTATTTATTTTGCCCTTTTCTTCATCAGTAATGCAAGCATAAGCATACCGATTACTGCACCAACTGCAAGTGCGAGGATGTACCAGTACCAGTTGCCTACAACTGCAAATACGAACACACCGCCGTGAGGTGCTCTAAGTGAGCAACCGAGGAGAGCTGAAAGTGCACCGGCAGATGCTGAACCTACAATACAGGATGGAATAACCTGAAGTGGGTGACCTGCTGCATATGGGATTGCACCCTCTGTGATGAATGAAAGACCCATAATGTAGTTTACTGTAGAGTTCTTTCTTTCTTCTGCTGTCCATCTGTTCTTGAAGAATGTGTTTGAAAGAGCGATTGCAATAGGAGGTACCATACCGCCAATCATAACAGCTGCCATAATTTCGTATGCAGCGTCAGTCTGTAATGCAAGCATACCTGTTGCAAAAACATAAGCTGCCTTGTTGAAAGGACCACCCATATCAATAGCCATCATACCGGCGAGAAGTGCACAAAGAGGAACCATAAGTCCGTCAACCTTGCTCATTGCTGTAAGAGCGTCTGACATACCTGTGTTAATCCAGCCCATTATAGGGTTAACAGCATTCATAATTACTGCAATTCCGCCAAGTCCAAGGAGTGGGTAGATAAGTACAGGCTTGATACCCTCAAGGGAGTTAGGTAGCTTGTCGCAAATCTTTATAATGAAGTACATCATATAACCGCCAACAAAACCGGCAAGTAAACCGCCTAAGAAACCGGAAGGAGTAACTGCGATTTTAGCAGCTTCAGTAGTTGCCTGAGCAATAGCGGAAGTGATGTCCATTTCGCCTGATGCTACTTTATCAATTAATCCTAAAAGAATATCATTGTAGCCTTTTGTGCCAACATTGAAGAAGGTTGAACCGCTTGTAGCCATAAAACCGCCTACAAGACCAACAAGTAAGCCCGGTCTGTCGGCAATACTCATTGCGATAAAGCCTGCAAGAATTGGAACCATCAGGTTAAAGGCAAGACCACCGATTGTCTTGAACCAAGCTGCTGCCGGTTCAATAGTACCAAATGCGCCACCGCCTGTTGCACCGTGACCTGCGATTGTATCAATAAGGAATGCTATTGCAATGAAAATACCGCCTGCTACAACGAATGGGAGCATATGGGAAACACCGTTCATAAGGTGCTTGTAAATCTTTCTTCCGGCACCCTCACCGCTGTCGGAGGTGGATTCAGCCTTTCCACCGTGGTGGTGATAAACAGGAACACTACCGCTTTCGATTTTCTTAATAAGTTCCTGTGGCTTGTGAATACCGTCTGCTACTTTAACTGAAAGAACAGGCTTTCCGTCAAATCTTGCCATATCAACATTTTTGTCAGCGGCAACGATAATTCCGTCACAGTTTGCAATTTCTTCTGCTGTAAGTACATTTTTTGCTCCGCCTGAGCCGTTAGTTTCTGCCTTGAGAGGAATGTTCATCTCTTTACCGGCCTTTTCAAGAGCCTCGGCTGCCATATATGTGTGGGCAATACCTGTTGGACAAGCTGTAACAGCCAAAATTCTGTAACCGCCCTTTTTAACTGCCTTTGGAGCCTCGTCAGGATATTTTACCTTTTCAAAGTCGTCAATAACCTTGATAAAGGTCTTTTTGCCCTTTGCGTTAAGTAGCTGATTTTTGAAGTCCTTGTCCATAAGCATTGTCATAAGTCTTGCGAGTACTTCAAGGTGAACATCACCGTCGTTAGGTGCTGCTATCATAAAGATAAGGTCGGATGGCTTTCCGTCCATTGCCTCATAGTCAACACCACTTGGAACAGTTACAGCTGCAAGTGCAGGTGCCTTTACAGCGTCACTCTTAGCGTGAGGAATAGCGATACCCTCACCAATGGCTGTTGTTCCGCCCTGTTCTCTTGCTAAAATTCCCTCTTTGTATGCCTTTGCGTCTAAAAGATTGCCGGCTTTGTCGTGCAAGGCTACAAGTTTGTCGATTGCTTGGGATTTTGAATTTAGCTTTACGCCTAATTCGATACAATCCATTTTTAGTAAATCAACGATTCTCATAAATTTCCTCCTGTATATTTTTTAGATTTTATTAAGTAAATCCATTACTTCTTGTTTTGTTGCCAATCCTTCCGAAAAGGCTGATGCACTGCCCGAGGCAGTTCCCATTTTTAGTGCGTGTTGGTAGTCGCCATTTTCAAGATAACCGGCCAAAAAGCCTGCCACCATTGAATCTCCTGCACCAACGGAGTTTACTACCTTGCCCTTTGGTGTGCCGATTCTGTGAGCAATGTTGTTTTCGTCAACGAGAACAGCTCCGTCACCAGCCATAGAAACAAGTACATTTTTTGCACCCTTTTTCTTTAACTCCCTTGCATAGTAGATGATTTCGTCATCATTCTTTAGCTGAAGTCCGAAAATCTCCCCAAGCTCGTGGTTGTTTGGCTTGATAAGAAATGGCTCGTATTTCAGCGACTTCATCAAAAGGTCTTTTGTTGCGTCAACAACAAATCTTATACCCTTTCCGTAAAGCCTGCTCATTATCCTTTCGTACATATCCGATGGGAGAGATGCAGGAATTGAACCGGCAAGAACAAGAATGTCACCATCCTTAAGGTTATCAAGTTTATTGAAAAGCTCCTCGATAGCCTCATCAGATATTTCAGGACCTCTTGCGTTAATGTCGGTTTCGGAAATTCCCTTAATGTTCACATTAATTCTGGTGTTACCCTCTTTCAGCTTGATAAAATCGGTTTTAACACCCATTTCACCAAGTCCTGTCCTAAGGGCTTCCCCTGTAAAGCCTGCTACAAATCCAAGGGCTGTGTTTGGAATTTCCAAATTTGTAAGAACTCTTGAAACATTTACACCCTTGCCACCAAGGTTCATATATTCCCTTGTGGTGCGGTTTACTTCGCCAATGTTAAAGCTGACAAGTTCCACAACATAGTCGATAGCCGGATTAAATGTTACGGTATAAATCATTCGCTTACCTCCTTTATTACAGTATAGTTTTTGTATTCTTCATCAGACAACTTGTCCGTGATTATGCAAGTCCTGTTCATTGACCCGAAGGAAACAGCAAAAACCCTGTTAAATTTACTGCTGTCTGCAAGAACATATGTAATGTAACTGTTTTCATATGCTCTGTTTTTCAGTATTGCCTCGTCAATGTCGGGAGTGGTAAGGCCACGGTTTTTGTCAATTCCGTTGGCACCGAGAAAACATTTTGTAAAGTTGTATTTGTTAAGATTTTCAACAGCGGTAACTCCTACAATCGCCTCTGTTGTCAGCTTTAGTTCTCCTCCGATTACGAATGCCCTAAGCCCTTTGTAAATCAGTTTTTTTGCATGGACAATACCGCTTGTTACAAATGTTGCCTTTGATGTGCTTGGAATAAAGTTAATCAGCTTTTCGGTGGTTGTACCGGCGTCGATAAAAACAAAGTCGTCGTTGCGGATAAGGGTTGATGCATATTTTGCGATAAGCTCCTTTTCAGCCATATAATGTGTCGATTTTGTTCTTATGTCCTCCTCTGTACTGATAACACCGTTGTCGTTCTTTTTAACGGTTGCTCCTCCGTGAACCTTGTTCAGCCTGCCCCGTTCGCTTAGTGTGTTTAAGTCTCTGCGAACAGTTGATTCTGATATATTCAGCAGGGAAGAAAGCTCCTGAACAGTGACTGCCTTTTTTCCATCTAAAAGGGAGAGTATTGCGTTGAATCTTTCTTCGGTAAGCATCTAATCACCTTCTGTACTTTAAATTATACATAAAAAAATCACCGTGTCAATAGAAAATAGTCATATTTTATTATTTTTTTTCAAAAAAATTCAAAAAAAATCAAAAACAATCAAAATTATGGCATAAAAAATCAGAAATACTCAAATACATTTGGTAAATAAGAGTAGGTTTATATATCTTGCCTAAATATTATGTGCAGTATTTTGTGATAATTTTATGATAATAAGAAAGGCAATCCATATAAAAAAACGGGCAACCGAAAGGTCGCCCGAATTTAACGCTTATTACACTGAATCTATACTAATTATATAATGAAGAAAAAAACTATTCCCAAAAGTGAACTGATTAAAAAACCAGCCACAATATCAGACACATAGTGAATACCCACAACCGGTCTTAAAAATGACAGAAATGCTGAAATCACCATACTGATTACACCTAACACAGGATTTATGTATAGAAAGGCATATGAGATAATAAATGCGCTGGCTGTGTGTCGTGAGGGAAAGCTCTTGCCCTTGGTGTCCTTTGGAAAAACAGGGGTAAATGAATATCTTTCGTAAGGGCGAGGACGGTTTATGAGAATCCTCATTACTGTTACAGCCAAAAAAGTAAATGCCGGAATTGTTATAACCCTGATAAAACGCAAGTCCCATACAATCAGAAGATAAATAATCATTATAGGGTAGGCGACAAACAAAACAAGTGGCAGAAATTTGTAGATGAATTTCAATATACTATATAATGTATGGTTATTTTTAATTGCATTAGTTGTTATAATAAACTGTTTTTCCTTAATTTTAATCACCCTCATTTCTTGGAAATTCCCAATTATTCAGTTTATTCTTGCTTTACGGTCTTAAAAAGTCTATTGCTCTTTCGTGATCGACTATATTTGCAGTTTTATACTTACCGCCGTATTCTCCGTCAAGGGTCCATTCAATTTCTTCCTTGCTTTCAATTTTAAATTTATTTCCCCTTGCATACACAAAGTGTTTGCTGTTCAGCTTGCTGGCAAGGGCGTCGTTTATGGTTTCCTGCAGTTCAAAGAGATTTCTCGGCTTTTTAACAAATACAGCCTCAAATTTTCCGTCGTCCAAAGCAACATTGTCCTTGCCGATTTTAATAATTCCGCCAACGGAAAATGTGTTGCATATCATTCCGTAAATAAAGTCTCCCTTGATTTCCTTATTTTCTGTTTCAATGGTAACATCAATGCCCTTTATCTTTGGCACGCTTTTAATTGCCTCAAGTACATAGGCGGTTTTGCCAAGTATGTTTTTGGAGTTTTGTGATGTGGTATAGGCAACCTGAGTAAATGCTCCAAAGCCTGCAATGTAGTTAAAATATTTTCCGTTAAATTCTCCAATGTCGTAGGGGAACAGAGTGCTGTTTGATATGCTGTCGGCACATTCTGTTATATTCTTAGAAATTCCCAGGGAAGAGGCAAAGTCGTTTACAGTACCGCAGGGTATGTAGGCACAGGGCTTTCTGTACTTTTTATCAACATTCATATAACCTGTTGTAACTTCATTTAAGGTACCGTCACCGCCGGCACAGACAACCAAATCATAGTCCTTTATATATTGTTCAATAAATTTTGTTCCGTCACCTCTCTTTGAGGTTGGAATGGTTGTCACAATGCCCTCTTTTGAGATGGCTTCTATTATATATGAAAGCTTTGATTTTATTGCTCCTTTTCCCGATACAGGGTTATAAATAAACAAAATCTTCTTCATCACAATTACCTCATTATTTATTGATGTGATTATACCACAAAATAATCTCTTTCACAACGAGTCAGGAGATAGTAAAATTTACTTTTTGCCATAAACAATAAATCCGAAAAAAACCACTATACATCGGGCTTTTATTCACCTTTTTTATCCTTAATTTGACACTGTTATAATTATACTTGTGCAAAGTGCACAAAATATGGAAACAAAATTCTATGCTGTAATAAAAGTTTAATGCTTTTATTTCTCTTGTACAGGTAAACAGAAAAGTGTACAATGTATTTGACGAAATTTGTGAACGAGGTGATAGCCATAAGAAATTGTTACGGAACACTAAAAGGAATTTGTATATTTAGGAAAATTCGGAGGATTTTATGAAATTAACAAAGAAAATTATGAAATGTAACAAAAGAATTATCAGCGTTTTACTTTCAATCACAGTATTGCTGACAGCCTTTTCAATTCCTGTTGTTTCTGCTGTGACAACAGATGTTAAAGAGAGCAGGGCAAGCTCAACAGCAGTTTCATCCTCTGCCAATCAGTATGGATTACAGGATAACATTCAGGACGGAACAATACTTCATTGCTTTAACTGGAAATATACCGACATTAAGGCAGAGCTAAAAAACATTGCCGAGGCAGGGTTTACCGCTGTGCAGACTTCTCCTGCTCAGGCTAACAACAACTCCGGCACATGGTACTGGTTGTATCAGCCTCGTGGATTTTATGTTGGTACAAATGACCTTGGCACAAAAGACCAGCTCAGGGATTTGTGTACAGAAGCCGACAAGTACGGAATCAAGGTTGTTGTGGATGTTGTTGCAAACCACCTTCAGGGTGACCACTACAACATTGTTGAAGACCTTAAACCAAGCCAGTACTGGCACCACAATGGTTCTGTAGGCAACTGGAAAGACAGATTCCAGGTAACCCACGGTGACATTGGTATGCAGGACATTGCAACAGAGAACTCCTATGTTCAGGAGTGCGTTAAAAAATATATTGAAGAATTAAAGAGTTTGGGCGTTGACGGTATGCGTTTTGACGCTGCAAAGCACATCGGACTTCCAAGTGAGGGAGATGACTTCTGGTCTGTTGTTGCAAGTGACAAAAGCCTTTTCTACTATGGCGAAATATTGGGCGGTCCTGACGACAGAGAAACCGGCAACGAAGAACTGATGAAGGAATACACAGACTATATTTCCGTAACCGACAGTGGTTATAGCTACGACAACAGAATTGCTTTTAATTCAGGCAATGCTCCAAGCACCAAAGGTAACTGGGCTGTAAGAGGCGTTAGCTCCGACAAGCTTGTATATTGGGCAGAAAGCCATGATAACTGGTCAAATAACAGCGACTTTGGATACTCCTGGAACATAAGCCAAAATAATATTGACAGAGCATATGCCATTGCAGCAGCCCGCAGCGGTGCAACAGCACTTTACTTCTCCCGTCCTTCAACACATGATAAAGAGAACATAAAGGCGGGTAAAAAGGGTAGCACACACTTTACAAGTCCTGAGGTTGCGGCAGTAAACCACTTCCACAATGCAATGGTGGGTCAAAAGGATAGTTATGTTAATTCCAACAACTGCGGTGTTGTTTGTCGTGAAGAAGGTGCTGTTATTGTAAAGGGTAGCGGCAGCGGACAGGTAACAGTTACAAATGCGGGAGGCACCACAAAGCCGGGTGTATATGTTGACGAGATTACAGGCAGTAAATGGACTGTTACATCAAGCACCATTTCAGGTACAATCGGCTCAACAGGTATTGCTGTTATCTACAACCCAACACTTTCAGCATATAACACAATTTCTCAGGCAGGCGGTACATTTAAGAGCGAAACCCTTACCCTTACACTTGGTCTTGAAAATGCCACATCAGGTACATATCAGATTGATAACGGAGCTGTACAGACATATACAGGCACAAAGACAATTACAATTGGCGAGGGTGTAAGCTACGGTTCTACAATCACCCTAAAGCTGACAGCAACAGGTGAAAACGGTACAACCGAAACATCCTATACATTTAAAAAGGTTGACCCGTTAGCTGTGAGGGTAATCGATTTCTCCAATAAAAACACAGTATATCTTTGGAATACTGCATCTTGGAGCACACAGAATTGTTACAGCTGGCAAACAGGCCGTGACGGAGCCACAGCTTGGCCCGGCTCTGCAATGACAAAGGTTGATACCTTCGGCGGTTATGACCTTTACAAGTTTACTGTTCCGTCAAACGAAACAAATATTATTTTCAATAACGGCAGTACCAAAACTGACGATATGACCATTCAAAGCGGTACGGTTGTGTTTGATAACGGTACAGGACAGTGGGTTGACGCCACAACTATGGACGAGGATGTTGCTGTGTCAACCGACCCTGCAACCTCTACTACAAAACCAACTACTACAACAAGCACTACACAGCCCACAACAGTAGGACAAATTTACTATTACGGTGATGTTAACCTTGACGGAGATATCGACATCCGTGATGTTTCAGCAATCCAAAAATTCATCAGCAGTCACATTACTTTTAGTGAAATTCAAAGGATTGCCGCAGATGTAAATGCCGACGGATATATAGACATCAGTGACGCAACACTTGTTCAAAAGTATGTTGTAGGTAAAGTGAGCAGTTTCCCTATAGGTTCCGTATTCTTTATCGGACAGACTACCGCTTCTCAAACAACAACATATTAAAGCACCACAACAGTAACTTATACACAGCCTACAACAACTGCTTCAAACAAAAACTATCTGTACTTTAAAAATACTGATAACCGGACGCCATTTGCATACTACTGGGGTGAACACAACACAGAACTAACATCTTGGCCGGGAGTAGAAATGGAAAGCATCGGCAACAATGTGTATAGAATAGAAGCTCCTGTTGAGGCTGAATACATTATCTTTAGCAACACCGGAAGCTCACAAACAGCAACCATCAACATTGATGGCTACGGAAAGATTTATCAAAACGGTGGTTGGTCTGACCACAACGGCTGATTTTAATTTACTTATTTTAGGATTTATAGTTAATGCACAATTACCCCTATGGTTAATTCCATAGGGGTGATTTTTTGCGTTTTTCGATTAATAAGCATATACCTACATATCAATCTCCACATTGTATTTACGGAACCAGTACTCCATCTCGATTATATAAGCCATAATCTGAGGTGCTCTCATAAGCTGACCGTACCAAGGAGTTTCTATCTCGTCAGGATGCTCCATAATGTCCATTATGCCCTCCCTGTTAAGTAGCTGACCAAACACGCTGTCCTTTTTGTTAAGTATTTCAAGCACCTTGTTGCTGACAATTTTCATATACACAGGGTTGTGGGTTTTGGGGTAGGGACTTTTCTTTCTCCAGCAAATACTATCGGGGAGAATATCCTCAAAAGCCTTACGCACAATGCCCTTTTCACGGCCGTCATATGCCTTCATCTCCCAGGGCATATTGTAGGCATATTCCACAATGCGGTAGTCACAGAAGGGAACTCTCACCTCAAGACCGCTGTACATACTCATTCTGTCCTTTCGGTCAAGTAGGCACTGCATAAAGTAGTAAAAGTTCAGCACAAACATTTCTCTCATTCTGGCACTTACCTTTGAGTCACTCCTTAGCTTGTCGGTGCGTTTGCAGGTCTGGTAGTACCTTTCGTGAACATAGTCTTCTCCTCCCGGGAGTATGCCGTCCTTAAGAATTTTTCTTCTGATAGTCTGGTCCTTTGACCAAGGGAAGCATTGCTCAAACAGTATGTTTTTGTTGTGGTACCAAGGGTAACCCCCAAACAATTCGTCTGCACATTCGCCGGAAAGTGCAACGGTGTAGTCCTGCTTGATTTTTTTGCAGAACAGCAAAAGTGAGGAGTCTATGTCTGCCATACCCGGCAAATCCCTTGCAACTGTTGCGTCATACAAAGCATCCGCCAGATTTTGGTGGTTCAGTATCACCTCATGATGTATGCTGTGGGTGTTCTTAACCATAATTTTTATAAAGTCGTCATCCCTGTTTGGCTGGAAAAGGCTCTTCTTGAAATACTTGCTGTTGTTTTCGTATTCAACGGAGTAAGTGTGGATTCTGCCCCTGTTTTTCTCTCTGTAATGATTTGAGGCAACCTTTGAGATTATAGAGCTGTCAAGACCTCCCGAAAGGAAAAAGCACACAGGCATATCGGACACAAGCTGTCTTTTTATTGAGTCGGTAATGAGAAACCTTGTCTTTTCAACAGTCTGGTCAAGATTGTCGGTGTGTTCGTGAGCCTCAAGTCTAAAGTAATATTCCCTGTGGAGTCGTCCGTTTTTGTAGGTTGCCATTTCACCGGGACACAGTTCCTCAATGTCCTTAAACACACCACACCCGGGAGTTCTTGCAGGCCCCATAAAGAATATTTCGTAAAGTCCCTGTTCATCCACAGTAGGCTTTACAAGTCCTGTTGCCAAAATTGACTTTATCTCCGAGGAGAAAACCAACCCTGTCTTGTACTGATGGAAAAACAGGGGCTTTACGCCCACTCTGTCCCTACAAAGGAAAATTTGCTTTGTGTTCATCTCATACACAGCAAAGGCAAAAATTCCGTTCAGCTTTTCGGCACATCTTTTGCCCCAATGTATGTAGGCTTTCAGCACAACCTCGGTGTCACTTCGTCCTCGAAATTTGTAACCCTTGGCACTTAGCATAGACCTTACTTCGTCGGTGTTGTAAAGTTCTCCGTTATATACAATGGTGTATTTTTTGTCCCTGTATTGCATTGTCATTGGCTGTGTTCCGTTTTCTCGGTCTATTACCACCAGTCTTCTGTGAATAAGGGCAACATCCCTTGTGATGTATATACCGTTTTCGTCAGGACCTCTTCTTTCCAAGGTTGATGAAATTCTGTTTATTACCTCCCTTTTCTTAGTGAAATCAATGCTTCTGTCAAACCATCCTGCTATTCCGCACATAAATTAACCTCCTGTTTATTTTTGTTTTTGATTGACATTAAAAATATTATTGAAAGTATGATAAGGGCTCCCCCTCCCCAAAGTGTGGTGTAAACCTTTGGATGGGGAGGACTTTCCATATTCCCAAAGGTTTCCTGTGCAACGGGAAAAATCCTTAGGAGTATGTGCAGGGTTATTCCTGAGAATAACCCTTGAAGCACCCTCATCATAACGAAGTATGCCTTATTAATCCTTATATCCTTGATGATTGCGAAAATCTGAAAATGAACGCAAATGCCCCCAAAGCCTATAAGAGCGCCTACAAATTCAAATCTCATATTTTGGGCGTAGTTGATAGTTCCACCGGTGATTTCCAGCATTGACGCTAAATATCCGTTCCAAAAGGGAACAAGGCTTAACAGGTTGTTTATCACAATAAACAGCACCACAAAACCGCACATAGAAAGTGTTGCCCTTACAGCGCTTTCGGTAGAAGTCACAAGTGCCTCGCCAATGCTTTTTCGTCTTAATTGGCTGTGATTATCCCTGATTTTAAAGGTGCTTTTTCTCTGGATGAAAAAAGTAAAAAGTACACCAAGCATATTTGAAAAGAAAAGCATAATCCCCAGCTCCTTGCTGTGGAAAATCCCTTGCCCCACAAATGTAATCATAAAGCCGGGACCTGCTCCCACACAGCAGTAGCTTAGCTTTTTTGCCTCTTCATATGTGATTTTCTTTTCCCTGTACAGGGTGCTTACTGTTTTTGCCCCAACGGGAAATCCCCCAATAAGGCAAAGCATCAGCGCCAAAATTCCCTCATTGCTTATCCTCAGTATTCGGCACAAAAAACCAAGCCTTTTTGTAAAAGCGGAAAGTCCGTCGCTTTCCACAATAAAGGAGCTTAAAAATAAAAAGGGGAAAAGGGACGGCACAAGCACATTGCCACAGGCGTTAAGTCCGTCTGTTACGCTTTGCTTGTAGGCTGATGTGTCAAAGAGTAGTAGGGCAATAAAAACAGCAGATAATAAAGCAGTACAAAAATCAGTAAAAATATTTAAAGTCTTCACCTTTAATATATATGCACTTTGTCATAAATATAACTTTACTTTCGTAAAAATAAGTGAAAGAAGGTGCAAGATGAGAAAGCCAAAAGATTTTGAAAAATTCATACCCACACCCCTCTCATCAGGACTCCCTGTTGTGGAGATTAAGGGAAACAGAGAAATGACCGTTGAGGGTAGCACAGGTGTGCTGAAATATGAACAGGAGAATATAAAAATCAATACAAAAATGATGGTGATTTCCGTAAATGGGAGAAATTTAAAGCTAAAGTATCTGTCCTCATCTTCACTTATAATAGAGGGGACTTTCCTTTCACTTGAATACATAATGTAGGTGTTGTTTTGGTAATTAAAATAATCAGATTTCTCCGTGGTTATGTTTCTGTTTTTGCATCCGGAAAATTTACGGAGAGGTTAATTAACATACTTAACAAAAACGGTTTCTTATACTGGAATATCCTCCCTACACAGGGAGGACTAACCCTGAGTATGCCTGCAAATGAGTACAAAAGGTTAAGGTTTTATCTTAACCACACAGGTATTAAAACTAAGGTTACAAAAAGGTATGGTTTGCCATTCCTTTTGAGAAAATACAGTGGCAGAGTGGGAATACTCATTGGCGGGGTGATATTCGTTGTGCTGTTGTGGGTTTTCTCCCAATTTATATGGAGTGTAAATGTCAGCGGAAATAAAGAAATTTCCTCAACAGAGATTTTGTCTGTACTTAGGGAAAACGGAGTTTACAGCGGTGCATATACAAATGGAATTGATGTAAAGGCAACAGGCAGAAAGGTGGTTGAGAAGTTACCGGAAATAAGATGGATTTCAATAAATATCACCTCTTGCAAGGCCGATGTTGAGGTTAAGGAAAAGTACCAAGCACCTAAAAAAATGCGAAACAAAACCCCTTGTAATGTTAAGGCGAAAAAGGACGCTTTGATTGTAAAGACAAATGTGCTTAACGGTACAAAAATGACAGAGAAAGGCTCGGCGGTTATTAAGGGACAGCTACTTGTCAGCGGAGTAATGGTTGACGCACAGGGCAACAGTCGTATTGTGCCGGCAGAGGCTGAAATTTTCGGAAGAACCCATTACGAAAAAACTTACAAACTCCCCAAAAAAAGAGTAATGCCAATAAAAACAGGAGAAACTATGTTAAGGCGTAGGGCAAATCTTTTGTGGGTATCTGTGCCTGTGGATTTTGATAGGATTCCCTGGCAGAGTTACAGCTCCATCACAAAAACAGAGGTTATGGAAATTAACAAAACTCCTTTGCCTGTTTCTATGACAAAGGAGTACATCTCCAATGTTGAGAACAAGGAAATTTCTTTAAAAGAAAATAAAAAATCACTAAAAACATATGCCTCCCTTTGGGAAACCTTTTACCTTAGGGGCAAGAATATAGAAAAAAGGGAGGACACATTTTATCAGGATAAAAACTATTACTATATGAAAACAAAATATACGGTGGTAGAAAATATTGCCGAAACAAGTGAGATTATAGTACAGCCGGCAGAGGATGAAGTTACTGAAGAATTGCAGTGATTAAACGAGTGTATATTATGTAATCTTATAAATTATAAATCCACCTTTAGGTGTTGCCTAAAACTTTCCTCTTGTGCTATAATCAAAAATATAATAAAGGAAATGAAAGCTGTGTTGTAATGAGAATTTTGTGTATAGGAGATGTTGTGGGCAAGGTGGGTAGCGAGTTCTTGCGTCAAAGACTGCCCTCCCTTAAAAAGCTGAAAAATATTGATATGACAATCTGCAACGGAGAGAATTGCAGTGACGGAAACGGAATTACCCCGTCATCCGCCGACTTTATTTTTTCCAGCGGAGTAGATGTTATCACCCTGGGCAACCACTCCTTCAGACGAAAGGAATTTTACCCCTATATTGACGAAAAGGAATACATTATCCGACCAGCGAATTTCCCCGATTCAACCACACCGGGGGTTGGCTACTGCATATTCGATATGGGCAGAATTTCCGTTGGAGTTATTAATGTTATGGGAAATTCCTTTATGGATAACATCCTTGATTGCCCATTCAGAACTATGGACAGAGTTCTTGAAAAGGTTAAGGATTGCAAAATTACTGTTGTGGATTTTCACGCCGAGGCAACCGGGGAAAAGAGGGCAATGGGATTTTACCTTGACGGAAAGGTGTCGGCAGTTTTCGGCACTCATACCCATGTCCAGACTTCTGATAACGAGATTTTGCCAAACGGAACAGGCTACATCACAGATGTGGGTATGACAGGTCCTGTAAATTCCGTTTTGGGCGTAAAGCCTGAGATTATAATATGCAAGCTGAGAGATAAGCTCCCACAACGATTTGACTATGCTGACGGTGAATGTAAAATGGACTGCATAATTTTTGATATTGACGACAAAACAGGAAAAACAGTAGATACAGAAATTTTGGAATTGCGATAAATTTATCACAAAATTTCATAATACCTCTTGAAATTACCACAAATTTCTAATATAATAAAGGTAAACTAATTTTTGGAGGAACATTATGGAAATTCTAAAGGTATCTGCAAAGTCAGTAACAACATCAGTTGCAGGGGCTATCGCAGGTGTAATCAGAGAAAATGGAGAAGTTGAAATTCAGGCTGTTGGTGCCGGTGCAACAAATCAGGCAGTTAAGTCCATCGCAGTTGCAAAAAGCTACCTTGCTCCCGAATGTGGCATTGTCTGTATTCCCGACTTTGTAAAGGTGAATATTAATAACGAAGAGAGAACCGCTATAAGCTTTGTTGTAAAAGCTGTTGAGGAGTAAAGAGTTTGTCCGACTTTGTATGAACAAAACTTTTTTCTTGTACATTTCTTGTGGGGATTTTGTGTATTAATTGACAAATTGGATAATATTGTCGAAAAAAGGAAATAAAATTCATAATAAATTCCTGATTTTTTTCTGGGGCTTGCCTTGTACAAGCCCTAATTTTATGTTATAATTACACAGTATGGTGCTGACTGAAATTAAGACATAGAAGTATTTTTCAATGTTTAGTTCCTATTATTTATGGATTCGGTTAGTATAAAATTCGTTCACAAAGGATAGGATGTGATGAAATGATAAACGGTAATATTTTTAGGGATGCCATCATTTCCGGTGCAAATAACATATGTTCACAAAAACAGGAGCTTAATGATCTTAATATTTTTCCTGTTCCCGACGGTGACACCGGTACAAATATGTCTATGACAATTACCTCCGCAGCCCAGGAACTTAAAAAGATGGAGGATGCCGATATTTGCGAAGTTGCTTCCAAAACTGCGTCTTCAATGCTAAGAGGTGCTCGTGGTAACTCAGGCGTTATTCTTTCCATTATATTCCGTGGATTTGCCAAGGGACTTGCAGGCAAGTCTGTTGCAAACGGTGAGGACTTAGTTGATGCTCTTGGAATCGGTGTTGAAGAGGCCTACAAGGCTGTTACAAAGCCAACCGAGGGAACAATCCTTACTGTTGCCAGAATGGCATACGAGGGCGGAATGAGAATAATCACCGAAACCGGTGACGCTGTGGAAGTATGGAGCGAAGTTGTTTCTGCTGCAGAAGAGGCTCTTGCCCTCACACCAAAATTCCTACCTGTCCTGAAAAAAGCAGGAGTTGTTGATGCCGGCGGAAAGGGACTTCTTGTTATCTTCCAGGGTATGCTTTCATATTTAGCTGACGGTGAAATGGTTGAGCTAAGTAGCGAAAGTAGCGATGAGGACGCAACTGTTGATTCCTTTGAAAGTGCGGCAGCTCAGTTTGATGAGGTTATCAACTTCACATATTGTACAGAATTTATCGTGGGCAGAGATGACCCCGACTCCGATACTGATGAGCTTAGGGAATACCTTATGACAATAGGTGACTGTGTTGTTGTGGTTGACGATGAAGAAATCGTAAAGGTTCACGTTCACACAGATAATCCGGGAGATGCTTTACAGCAGGGACTTAAGTATGGCCAGCTTCTTACCGTAAAGGTTGAAAATATGAAAGAACAGCACAAGAATGCGGCCGAAAAAGCTCCTGTTAAGGTTAAGCTTGAAAAGGCAGAGCCAACCGAGGAGATCGGATTTGTTTCGGTTGCAGCCGGGGAAGGTCTTACAGAGCTGTTTAAGGATATGGGATGTAATCAGATTGTTTCCGGCGGTCAGAGTATGAACCCATCCACAGACGATATTCTTGAGGCTATCCTTGCTACACCTGCAAAGAATGTTGTAGTTCTGCCTAACAACAAAAACATTGTTATGGCTGCAAAGCAGGCTGTGGATATGGTTGACGACAGAAATGTATTTGTAATTGAGTCCAAGACAATTTCTCAGGGACTTACAGCACTTATCTGCTACGACGATACAATGTCTGTTGAAGAAAATGTTGAGGCTATGGGTAGCAGTGCCCAAAGCGTTATCACAGGACAGATTACCTTTGCCGCAAGGGACAGCGAGTTTGGCGGAAAGAAAATCAAAGAGGGAGAGATTATCGGTCTTAAGGACGGTAAGCTCACCGTTTGTGAAAAGTCATCTCAAAAGGCTCTTCTTAAGCTTTGCAAAGATATTATCAAAAAGGACGCATCATTTGTAACTCTTATTTACGGTGAGGATATTTCCGAAGAAGAGGCAGAAGAGGCATATAAGGCTGTCAGCGAAAAGTACGGTGACTCTGTTGATATTTCCCTTATTAAGGGTGACCAGCCAATTTATTACTACATTGTTGGTGTTGAGTATTGATTATTCTTTAAAATTTAAATATAATGAAAAGGCAGGTTTATCCTGCCTTTTTGTAGTTGAAATCATTTTATAGAGGTAAGCTATGGCAAGTCTTTTTAACAAGAAAATTGAAGACTTAAAGGGCATTGGTGCAAAAAGGGCAGAGCAGTTCCACAACCTTGGGGTGTATTCTGTGGGTCAGCTTTTGCGTTATTATCCCAGAGGTTATGAGGATTGGAGCAATCCAACGCCTATTTGTGATGCACCCTATGGAGAAAATGTGTGTATCAAAGCCTATATCAGCAGTCCCTTTTCCGTGAACTTTGCAAAGGGAAGCAAAAAATTGATTTGCAAAACTATGGCTTACGACAACAGCGGTGCTGTTACTCTGCTTTACTTTAACAACAGATACATTAGTCAGATGATAAAAACCGATAAAGAATATTTCTTTTTTGGAAAAATAACAAAAACTCTCAATGGTTTGCAGATGATTGCACCAACCTTTCAAGAAATTGAAAAAGGTACCTCAATCCACCCCATATACCACCTTACCGCAGGACTTGCCAACAGGTTTGTGGCTGACGCAGTAAGGCGGAGTATTGACCTTTTGCCGGAGAAAATCAACGACCCGTTGCCACTTTGGGTGAGGGACAAGTACAATCTTCAAAGCCTTGATTTTGCCATACGAAAAATTCATTTTCCATCAGACCAAGACGAACTTTTTATGGCTCGTCGTAGGCTTGTTTTTGAAGAGCTTTTAATTTTGAATTTAGGGATTAAATTTCTTAAAAAGAATAAAAAAGAAGAAAATGGAATAATTCTAAATAAGAACTATGTTGGTGAGTTTTTGTCCTGCTTGCCCTACAATCTTACAAATGCCCAAAAACGGGCAATAGACGACTGCATAAATGATATGGTTAACAAAAAATCCCCTATGAACCGCCTTGTACAGGGTGATGTTGGCTCTGGAAAAACAGCGGTTGCCTCCGCTGTTTGCCACACCGTAATCAAAAACGGTTATCAGTGTGCCTTTATGGCACCTACAGAAATTCTGGCACAACAGCACTGTGAAAGTATTTCAAAAATTCTTGAAGGTACAGGGATAAAGGTTGGACTTCTCACAGGCTCGATGACCCCGAAGAATAAAAAGTTAGTTCGTGAACAGCTTGCAAGTGGGGAAATTCAAATGATAATCGGCACTCACGCACTGCTGACAAAGGACACCACCTTTAAAAACCTTGCTTTGGCGGTAACTGACGAACAGCACCGTTTTGGTGTTTCTCAGCGTTCTGCCCTATTGTCAAAGGGTCAGCACCCTCATATTCTTGTTATGAGTGCAACTCCAATTCCAAGGACATTGGGGTTAATCATTTACGGAGATTTGGATATTTCCGTAATTGATGAACTTCCACCGGGCAGGCAGGAGATTGACACACTTTTAATCGACAGCAAAAAGCGAAACAGAGCATTGGGCTTTATACGAAAAAATGTTGATGAGGGAAGACAGTGCTACATAGTATGCCCCCTTGTTGAGGAGGGTGAGAACACCCCCGAGGGTGTGATTTCTGCCGAGGATTATGCACAAAATCTAATGCTTAATGATAATTTTAAGGATATTCCCATCGGCGTTCTCCACGGAAAAATGAAGTCTGCCCACAAAGAAAGTGTTATGACAGCATTTAAAAACAGGGAGCTTATGGTGCTTGTTTCCACAACAGTAATTGAGGTTGGTGTGGATGTACCAAACGCCAATATTATAATGATAGAAAATGCGGAGAGATTCGGACTTTCCCAGCTCCACCAGCTAAGGGGCAGAGTGGGAAGAGGTAGCGAAAAAAGCTACTGTATCCTTGTTTCCGACAGCGACTCGCCCGACACATTAAGACGACTTGAAACTATGAAACGCACTTCAAACGGTTTTGAAATTGCAGATGAGGACTTAAAGCTACGAGGCCCCGGTGACTTCTTCGGGGAAAAACAGCACGGACTTCCGGAAATGAAAATTGCCGACTTAAGCAATATGGAGGATGTTGCCGAAACCCAGTGCTGTGCAGAGGAAATTTTAGAAAAATCACCACTCCTTGAGGGCGAGGAATATAGAGGAATTAAGAGTGAAATCAAACAGCTCTTCTCCCGTGTTGAGGGGGACAGCCTGAATTGATTTGCTTAATAATAGAAAAATCGGGTACCTCTTTGGATACCCGAATTTAATTGAAGTATTTACTATTAAAACACCCTTGGTTTTTCCTTTTTGTTAACAGGCAAAAGTTGGTTAAACACCCCAAAAAAGTCCTTTTTGACTTCTTCGTCAAGGTGCATTGAGCCAAAGAACCATTTGTCAAAGGTTACCTGCCTTGAAATCTGGTCAAGGTAGGTATTAACAGGATTTTGCCTTAGTTCAGGGTCAATAGTGCCTTTGATTTGTGCAGGAGGTTCGTGGGTGATTATGTAGTCTATTTTACTTCCGTAGGCGTTAAGTTGCCTTACACCCTCCTCAAATTCTTCCTTTGAGGGGAGTTCTCTCTCAAACCACATATTTATGTCCAGCATTTTCTGCAAATCTCGGCTTACACCCCCGCCAAAGGTAAATATTCCCTTTTTCTCAATGATGTAAATTTGTCCACGAAGAAGATGGTAGATGTTATCAGCAATTTTCCTTGCCTTTGCCCCAAAGTATGGCACAACGGGGTATTTTTCAAGCTGGTCAAAGTTTTCATGAGTTCCGTCAATAAAAAGTATGTTGTAGGGGAGGGATTTTAAATACTCAAGGTTTTCTTTTTCTGCCCTTGAACCGTCCCAGAAAAATCCAAAGTCACCCGTAATAATTACAAAGTCACCCTTTTTAATTTTCTTCATTTGCTTTCTTTTAAAGTAAGATATATCTCCGTGCTTATCTCCAGTAATGTAAATCAAAAAGTATCACCTAATTTAAAAATTTTAATTGAAAGTAAATTTACTTTGTAGTATAGTATATATTGTATATTAACACATAAGAGGTAATTTTTCTATGAAAAAAAGATTTTTTTCAATAATTTCTATAATAATGATTCTTTTTGTGGCTAGTAGCTTATTTTGCTTTCCTGTTTCAGCCGCAAAATCTTCAAATATAAACAATCAATCCAAGGTTTTTTCAGATATGGACTTTGGATGTAATGTAAAAACTAAATCCGACACAGTTCTCCTTGTTAATCTTGATACGGGTGTTACAGTATATAGTAAAGAGGCTGACACAAAGCGTTATCCTGCATCTCTTACAAAGATTATGACCTATGTTGTAGTTGCTGAAAATGTAAAGGACTTTGACACCAAAATCGAAATAACAGAGAAAAGCCTTAAGCCCCTTGAGGGAACAGGAAGCTCACTTTCTGCCGTTAGTTACAACATTGGCAAAAAGCTGACGGTAAAACAGCTTTTGCAGTGTCTTATGATTTCTTCCGGAAATGACGCCGCCCTTGTGCTGGCAGACTATGTGGGTGGTGACGCAGGTGTTAAAGGCTTTGTAAAGATGATGAACGATAAGGCTAAGGAGCTGGGATGTGAAAATACCCACTTTGTAAACCCTCACGGACTTCACGACAGCGACCACTACACCACCGCCCGTGATATGTACAAAATCACCAGTTATGCACTTATGTTGCCGGACTTTTCAACTATAACGAATACAACAAGTTACGAAATTGGTGACGAATATTATGCCACAACAAACCATCTTCTTGACTCCTTTAGTGACTACTACTATCAGTATGCAAGGGGTATTAAGACAGGTACCACAGATGAGGCAGGCAGATGCCTTGTTACACAGGCAGTTGCTGACGGATACAGCTATCTTGCAGTGCTTATGCACGCTCCCTACAACGAAGCAGAGGGCACTGACGAATACTACAATATGGAAGATGCCGCAGAGCTTTTCCGCTGGGCGTTCCGAAACATAACCCTTAAAGAAGTTGTCACAAGGGAAACGCCTGTGTGTGAAGAAAAGATAAACCTTTCCTGGGACAAAAGCTCAATTCAACTTTCCCCTGAGGAGGATTTTAATGTTCTTTTACCAAACAATGTAGAGGACAAGGATATATCAATCAAAACTGATGTGCCCGACTATATAGACGCCCCTGTAAAAGAGGGGGATTATGTTGGCAAGGCATCTGTTTATTACAAGGACGAAAAGGTTGCAACCTTTAACCTTGTGGCTGACGAAACTGTTGAGCGAAGCACTCTTCTTTACATACTTGATTTGCTTAAAAATGTGTTTACTTCCATCTACTTTATTGGCGCTGCCATCATTGTTGTTATACTGTTTGCCCTTTACCTGTTTGTTATAGTAAAGCACAACAAGGATAACCCAAGGCGAAAGACAGTAAAGCATTACCGCAAAATGTAGTTTGTTCACTAAAAGTTTGTAAAGGATTTTGTTTATGAAACTTAAAAAAATGTGGTTTACACTTATTCCTGCAATATTGCTTATGACAGGAGCAAAGTTGTATCAGCAGTATGTGGAATTTTCGGGAAGATATATTCTTGGCAGCGACAATATAATTGCCTCATATATGACAATAGCAGTTGTGTTTTTGATGTTTATTGTGCTTTTCATAATGTACAAAACCGACAGGTCAACTGCCCCTGTTTATAATTACAACAAAAATATTATGGCCGGGGCAATGTGCCTTTTTGCCGCCTCTGCTCTTGTGGTGGATGTGGGATGCTATTTACCAACAATAATTCTTTACAAGGCTTTTTCCTTGTCAATGATATGCAACATAGTTTTTTCCTGCCTTGCAGCTGTGGGACTTTTTATGCTTAGCTGGTCACACATAAGTGCAAGAAAGCCACCGGCAAAAGTATCACTCTATATGGTGACAATCCCTTTGTGGTGCGTGGTAAAGCTACTTACATCCCTTGTTCACAACAGCTCAACATCAGTTGCTATGACAGATGTGCTTGACCTTTTCATCTACATGTTCCTCACCCTGTTTTTGTTTTCTGTTATTTCAGTAATTTCTGTTGTGAACAACGGAAACTCCGTCAAGGGTGTAATGCTGTTTGGACTTCCGTTGGTAGCAATTTTGGTGACATACGATATTTCCATTGCAGTAAACCTTGTGCTTAACGGATATACTGTGGGATATTATACAGAGATTATCAGGGCCATAGAACTGACGCTTTTTGCATCCTACGCATTTTTCTTTATGCGTGAAGTGACAAAATTTTCTCTCACAAAAGACCATGTTAAGATAATCGACAATGACCGAGATATGGAGGAGCTTATTGAGAAAAAACGTCAGAAAAGCCTTGAAAAATATGAAAAAATTCTTGAGGAAGAACGCAAAGAGGGCAACTACTATATATTACAGGAAACAGAGTATAATGCCTACGAAACTCCCGGAACCTATGCGTCAGCATCCTCTTATATTGCAGGTGTAGATTCAGGTGAGGACGACACATTGATTGATGAGGTAAAGCCTGAGGAAAACAGCGAGGATGGCTTTGCCTTTGATGAGGAAAACCGTATTGACCGCCTTATTCTGGAAATTACTTCCGGCGAAAACGACCTTGACCTTGATGAAGGATCTACTGAATAAATCACTTTACGAAAAATCTGGCTACTCAATCTGCAAAGTGATTTAGTAAGTTTTTCTTAAAAATAAAAAGTTTCCCATAAAATTACTTTTTACTGATTGACATTGTTTTTTTATGGTGCTAAAATAGTCTAAAGCGTTGAAGAGGACACGACCCTTTGCCACCGAATTAAGAGAGCCTTGCCATTAGCTGAAAAGCAGGGTATTTAGGAGCAATTGGTTACTACCTTTGAGTCTGTGCAGAAAATGGCACAGCGGGTAACTACGTTAAAAGTTTTGAGGGCATAATGCTTAAAAGATTAAGTTTTTGAAAGTGTTGTGCCGAACTTGGGTGGAACCACGGTTAGTTATTATCGTCCCAATATTCCTATGTGAATATTGGGGCTTTTATTTTTATAAAAAGGAGAATGATTATGGTTAGTGTAAAACTAAGAAACGACACAAAGGAATTTGAAAATGGCACTACACCTTACGAAATCGTCAAGGGCTTTGGAGGCGGTTTCTTCAAACAGGTTTGTGCTTGCAAAATAAACGATGAAGTTAAAGATTTGCGAACTCCAATTGATGAGGATTGCTCCCTTGAATTTCTCACATTTGACCACCCGGAGGGTAAAAAGGCATTTTGGCACACAGCCTCACATATCCTTGCACAGGCAGTAAAAAGGCTTTACCCAAATGCTAAGTGTGCAATCGGCCCTGCTATTGATAACGGTTTTTACTACGACTTTGAGGTGGAAAAGCCATTCTCAAGTGAGGACTTGGACAAAATCACAGCTGAAATGAAAAAGATTGTAAAGAGCAAGGTTACCCTTGAAAAGTTTGAGCTTTCACCTGAAGATGCAATAGCAAAGCTTGAGGAAATGAATGAGCCTTACAAGGTTGAGCTTTGCAAGGAACACGCCGACAAGGACGAGCCAATTTCCTTCTACAAGCAG
>JAXESA010000006.1:0-2040 GCA_034116205.1 Ruminococcus sp.
CATCATAGCTTCATCGGCATTATTGGCAAGCAAGCACCACTTTTTACTCTTTGTTGAGCTTGAACCGCCAAGCTTGATGGCTGTGTTAATCTTGATATTGTAGGCATACTTACCAAACTCTTTGTAGGATGCTTCCCAAGATGAGTTACCTCTTCCCTTTACGGAAGAAAGAATGTCCTCTGTCTGTGTAACAGTACCGTCATTGCCAACAACCATATATGAGCCTTTTTCTGAAACAGAACTCTTTGATGTGAGAGAGTTGTCTGTTGTGGTTGGAAGGTTTTTGTCGCCTGTAATATTGCCGTTCTCATCCTTACTATATGTGTACATATAGAATGACTTTGCTGTTGACTGGTAAATCTTAAAGGACTTTGAACTTCCGTTAACAGAGCAGGAAGTGTCTGACCAGTTTGTCATATCATATGTGTTACCACTTGTGATAGTTGTTCCGTTGATAGAAAGGGAACTAAAGCTATGGTAAATTGTCAGGTTACTTCTGTCAACACCGGATGGGAGATAAAGTCTGTAACCTGAACTACCCTCATAAGCCTTAACAAGGGCAACCTTTGTGTTTGCAACCTCTGGCTGTGTGTCAACCCACATAGCGTTACTAAAGGCAGTTGCCTTAACTGTGTCTGTGATGACAGAACCTCCGGTTGTGGTTGTTGTTTGAGTTGGATTAGTATCCGGTTGTGTACTTGGCTGTGTATCAGGCTGGGAAGTTGTTGTTTCCACATATGTATCGCCTGTTACATTGTACTTATTGTCTGTCTTTGAACCATCCGTCTTAAACAAATTTTTGTCAGGATAATTAGCAAGTGTAATGTCAACTGTTTGAGAACCGTTATTGTTATTGTTAAAAATAACGCTGTCATATTTGTTGACATCAAAAGTAATGCTGTAAATATTATCCTTTACAAGTGTTGCCGGTGTACCCGGCCAAGCAGCAATCTTGGCACCGGAAGAAGAACTCCAAACATAAGCATAAACCGAAGACCAGTTTTGACTGTTTTCAAAATAGTAGGTCTTTAGGTTTTCTTCTGCCTGAGTTGTGGTTTCTGTAACGATAGGCTGGTCGGTTGTATAATCCATCCATTTTCCGTCGTAATACATCTTACCTGAAAATTTATCTGTTGTTTGCCAACCGGAAATTGCAACTTCCTGGGATTTCCAAGTACCACTTGCGTCATACTGCTGGAATTGTAATGCGTCAAATCCGCCGTATTTTTCTTCTACTGTACCTGAATAAATCTTGTAACCCTGATATGTTGAACCTGTATCAGTCATTGTAAAGATTTTCCAAGTGTTGTTGTCACCGATATTGCAATTTGCCTTAACGGTGTAACCATCCGGCACGGTACCCTTGTAACAGTAGTAAACTGTGTGGGTTCCTGCCCCTGTTTCCTCCAGGTCTAAGCTTGCAGCAGTTGCTGTGAAGGTGCCAAGCACCATCATTATTGCAAGTAAAAGACCTGTGAGTCTTTTCATTTTCTGTTTCAATGAAACACTTCCTTTCAGTTTATTTTGTATATAATCATACGTCTATATTTTACCATATAAAATGGAAAAAATCTCACAAAAACTTTATTTTCAGCATTATGCCATTAGATTTGTTGATATGCACAATAGGGTATGTGATTTTTTGACGAAAAAATAAAGGAACTGCAAAAAATGAATTCTAAATACCCCATCTTTTGGCAGTTCCTTTTTTATGATAATTATTATTATGTTATATTGTCAATAAAACATTTTTTGTTAAGATTATTATGAAAATAGTGATTCGTTGGTAACAACATCACCATATACTTCATAGATATTGCCATTTGCGTCCTTGTAGGTTGCATATGCCCTAAAGCACCAGATATCTCCTAAGAATACATTTGAGATATTAAGGCTGTATAAATAGTGCGAATAATTGTTTTCTTCTACATTCCTAATCTTCTGATATTGTGCATTATCATATGTGAAGTTTTCTGCACTTGAACCCACACTTACATCTTTGGTAATCAACAAACCCGCTGATACTATAATACATTCGTC
>JAXESA010000007.1:0-3995 GCA_034116205.1 Ruminococcus sp.
ACACCCTTTCAGGCGGTCAACAGCAGAGAATTGCAATCGCAAGGGCAATCGTCAACGAACCGAGAATTTTGCTCCTTGACGAGCCTTTAGGAGCACTTGACCTAAAAATGCGCAAAGAAATGCAGATTGAACTTAAATCAATGCACGAAAAACTGGGCATTACCTTCATCTATGTCACTCACGACCAAGAGGAAGCCCTTACTATGTCCGATAAAATCGTTGTAATGTCAGACGGAGTTGTTCAGCAAATTGGTACACCGGAGGAAATCTATAACGAACCGCAAAATGCCTTTGTAGCCGACTTTATCGGCGAAAGCAATATCTATAACGGTAAGGTAACAGGGAAAAAGCAGGTAGCCTTTTGTAACCATATCTTTGAATGTGTTGATGATTTCCCAAGGGGTACAAGGGTTGATGTTGTTGTCCGTCCTGAAGATGTAATTATGACTCCAAAGGGAGAGGGTATGATTGATGTCGTTGTAGATTCCGTTGTATTCAAGGGTATCCATTACGAAATCACAGTCCTTTCAGGTGATAACGAAATTGTAATTCAGTCTGTAAAAAATGCTGTGGTGGGGGATACCATAGGCATAATGATTGAACCTGACTCAATCCACCTTATTGAAAATAGTGTTACCACCAACGACTTTGACGGTGTTATCACAAAGCACAACACTGTTGAATTTGCCGACGGTGAATTTGAGTGTGACCTTACCAAGCTGTTTGTTGGTTCTCACTATGACGAGGACGATAACCTTGTTGACAAGGACGGAAATGTAATTCACGCAACAGGAACTGAGGTTAATGTATCCATACCTGTCTTTGGCTGTATTGAAATGAGTGACGATGCAGAAGAGGGCGGAGTAACAGGCAACATAGTTTCTCTTATCTACAAGGGCGACCATTACCAGTATATTGTCAGAACAGAAAACGAGTATGACTTTATTTTTGATGATGAAGACCTTTGGAACGAAAACGACTATGTCAGCTTGATAATCAAAAAAGAAAATATCAATCTAACATTAAAGTAATGGAGTGAGGTGTGTACTATGTTTAAATTTTCTCGTAAACAACTTTGCATACCATATGCCTTGTTCCTGATACTTTTTGTAATTGCACCCCTATTAGTTATTCTCTATTATGCCTTTACAAATGGCGAGGGTAACTTTACAATGTCAAACTTTGTTGGATTTTTCACCGACAGCAATACCATTGGAACATTACTATACAGTATGTTTTTATCCCTTGTTACAACGGCAGTATGCCTTTTGATTGCATATCCCTTGGCGTATATTCTTGCAAACAGCAAGTTAAAAAGAAAATCAGTATTACTTATGATTTTTATTATGCCAATGTGGATTAACTTTACACTTAGAATTACAGCAATAAAAGAAATTCTCACAGCCATAGAGGGCAACCTTGCATATTATCCTTTCTTAAATACTGTAATTGGTATGACCTACGACTTTCTGCCCTTTATGATATTACCACTTTATACAACTTTAGAAAAAATCGACAAAAGCTTTGTTGAGGCGTCCTATGACCTGGGCGCAAATCCGGCTAAAACTTTTCTCAAGATAACCTTGCCCCTGTCCCTGCCCGGAATAATCAGCGGAATTACAATGGTTTTTCTACCTGTTATGACCAACTATGTTGTACTTGATATGCTGTACAACAGCACATACATTATGGGTAGTCTTATCGGAAGTTACTTTAATTCCTACGATTGGAACAACGGTTCTATGATTTCCATAGTTCTATTGGGCATTATACTCCTTGTTACTGTGTTTACCAACAGACTTGGTAACGGTGTAGGAGAGAGCAGAGGTGCATCCCTATGATTAAGAAGATTTTTTCTGCAAGCTGGATTTCACTTGTACTTCTTTTTATGTACTTGCCTATAATCATACTGGCAGTTTACAGCTTTACCGACTCCACAACAATAGGTGCAATAAGGAGTTTTTCTCTTACAAATTACGAAACTTTGTTCACAACCCCCGAACTAATTAATATGATAATCGGTACATTAGTCCTTGCTTTGGTGGTGTCAGTTCTTTCTGTTATCCTTGGTACAACCGGTGCAATCGGTGCTTTTTATTCAAAAAAAGTTTCCCGGACATTTATCAAAAATGCCAATCAGATTCCTGTTGTAAATGCCGAGGTTGTAACTGGTTTTGCAATCTGTATCTTACTGATTGTAGTTTTCGGTATTGATAAATCAACATTTATCCCACTTGTTATAGGTCAGGTGTCACTTTGTTCGCCATTCGTATATTTATCTGTTGTACCAAAGCTTATGCAGATGGACAACAGCCTTTACGAAGCCGCCTTAGACCTTGGTGCAACTCCCGCTAAGGCACTCTTTAGGGTTATTATACCTCAAATTATGCCCGGTATAGTTTCAGGTTTTATGCTGTCAATCACCCTGTCATTGGATGACTACTTCATCACAACCTATACAAAACCTGCATCCTTTGATACTATTAGCACCTATGTTGTAAATGCAACAAAAGGAGCTCAAACAAGCATCAAAACAGCACTTTGGGCGCTTTCTACAATAATTTTTGTTCTTGTAATACTGATTGTTGTAGTAAACTATTTCAAGTCAAGCAAAAGGGCAGGTGAGGAGAAGTGAAAAGATTAAGTACATTATTAATTTCAGTTTTCCTCATTACAGCAATGATTATATCCTCTTTGCCTGTTGTATCTGCGAAAGACAACAGTGATGTAATTACTCTGAGAATTTCCAACTGCGAAGAATATATTGACTTGGGCGATTGGGATGAAGAAGAGGATGTTATAGACCTTGACAGCGGAGATATTTTCAGCGATAAGTCTATGATAGAGGAATTTGAGGACTGGTACTACAAAACCTACGGTAAAAGGGTTAAGGTGGAATATTCTACATATGGCACTAACGAGGATTTGTACAACCAAATCACCTTAGGTGATAGATTTGACCTTGTTTGCCCCTCTGACTATATGTGTATGAAGATGATAGGCGAGGGTATGGCAGAGCCTCTCTCTAAAGATTTTTTTGATACAAGTAGAGAAGAAAATTACTATGCAAATGGCGTATCACCTTACATTAAGAACCTTATGGAAACCACTCAAATTGATGGCGAAAAGTGGAGTGACTATTCCGCAGGGTATATGTGGGGAACAATGGGATTTGTGTATAACCCTGAGTATGTTTTAGAAGAAGATGTAACAACATGGAAATTCCTAGAGAACAAAAAATACAGTCGCAGAATTACAATAAAGGACAGTGTGCGTGACACATATTTTGCAACATTGGGACTTATAAATTCTGATACAATGCTTGAAGAGTCCTTTAAAAATTCAAAGGACTACAACAAGAACATAACTTCCCTTATGAACGATACTTCTCCTAAAACAATAGCGAAAGCAGAAGAATTATTGAAAGAAATCAAGGAAAACGTCTATTCCTTTGAAACTGACAGCGGAAAGTCAGATCTTGTTTCAGGTAAGGTTGTGGGTAATTTTCAGTGGTCAGGTGACGCTGTTTATACCATGGATCAGGCAGAGGAGGATGACTGTATACTTGAATATTCCGTACCAAAGGAATGCTCAAACCTGTGGTGTGACGGCTGGATTATGCTAAAGGACGGAATAGACGGTTCAAAAGAAAGAAAGCAAGTAGCAGAAGCATTTCTTAACTTTATCTCTAGACCTGATAATGTAATTAAGAATATGTATTATGTGGGCTACACAAGTTGTATTTCAGGTGGCGAGGACGACAGAATTTTTGAGTACGCAAACTGGAACTTTGGAGCAGAGGACGAGGAAGAAACTGTTGATTACCCTGTTGGATTTTTCTTTGCAGGGGACGAAAGTGATGAAAGGTACATCATCAAAACAACCCCTGACCAAACAAAAAGACAGCTTTTTGCCCAGTACCCAACATCGGATATTTTGGACAGATGTGCTGTGATGATGTATTTTGACGACAAAGCAAATGAAAGAATGAACCA
>JAXESA010000008.1:0-2511 GCA_034116205.1 Ruminococcus sp.
GCAGAAAAGATGGTCTGGGAGAAGGACTTTAAGGGATATATCCATGATGTGGGTGGCCCTACGGCAAACTTCCGGCATACAGCCTGTAAGAAGCAGTTGGTACATGGTGCCTGCCCGAATAAACAGTGTCTGTTTCCGAAACCATGTCAGAATCTGACTGTGGATCATCGGGACTATCTGGAACTGTTGCGAAAGCTTCGGGCACTTCCGAACGTAAAGAAGGTATTTGTTCGTTCCGGTATCCGATTTGACTATGTGATGGCGGATACGGATGATACATTTTTAGAGGAACTGTGTGAATATCATGTGAGCGGTCAGCTAAAGGTAGCACCGGAGCATTGTTCAAGTGCTGTCCTTGACAAAATGGGTAAACCCCACATTGAAACCTACAAAAGATTTCAGGACGAGTTTTACAAAATCACAAAACAGGTTGGCAAGGAGCAGTACCTTGTGCCTTACCTTATGAGCTCACACCCAGGCTCAACCCTGAAGGACGCTGTTGAACTTGCACTTTTCCTTAAAAAGGAGCATATCCGACCTGAACAGGTGCAGGACTTTTACCCCACACCGGGAACAGTCAGCACAGCAATGTTCTACACAGAGCTTGACCCCTACACACTTGAGCCTGTGTATGTCCCCAAGACTATGAAAGAAAAGAAAATGCAAAGGGCATTACTCCAGTATTTCAACCCAAAGAACAAGGAGCTGGTTATTGAGGCACTTAAAAAGGCTGGCAGAACCGACCTTATAGGCACAGGGAAAAACTGTCTTGTCACACCACCGGCAGGAGATAGGCTTAATAATAGAGGTAACCGTAACATCAAAAACAGAAATAACAATAATAGAAACAACAGAAATAATTTCAATAAACATCGCAAAAACCATAGCAAAGGGAGAAGATGATTTATCTTTACAAATAATATGTTTTTTGCTATACTCAATGTATTATATAAATATAACATTTTAAAGAATGAGAGGAAAAAGAAATGGGCGTATATGAAGAACTTGTTGAAAGAGGACTTATTGCTCAGGTAACTGACGAAAAAGAAATCAAAGAATTGGTAAACAACGGAAAAGCCGTTTTCTATATTGGTTTTGACCCAACAGCAGATAGCCTTCACGTAGGTCATTTTATGGCGCTTTGCCTTATGAAGCGTTTGCAGATGGCAGGCAACAAGCCTATTGCACTTATCGGCGGAGGTACTGCAATGATTGGCGACCCCTCAGGTAGAACCGATATGCGTCAGATGATGACTCACGAAACAATCCAGCACAATGTTGACTGCTTTAAGGAGCAGATGAGCAAGTTTATCGACTTTTCTGACGGTAAAGCTCTCCTTGTCAACAATGCCGATTGGCTGATGGACTTAAACTATGTTGATGTGCTTAGAGAAGTTGGTGCACATTTCAGCGTTAACCGTATGCTCACAGCGGAATGCTACAAGCAGAGAATGGAAAAGGGACTTTCTTTCCTTGAATTTAACTATATGATTATGCAGTCCTACGACTTTTACGCCCTATATCAGAAGTACGGTTGTAATATGCAGTTTGGCGGTGACGACCAGTGGTCAAATATGCTGGGCGGTACTGAACTTATCAGGCGTAAGCTGGGCAAGGACGCATACGCAATGACAATCAATCTACTCCTTAACTCCGAGGGTAAAAAGATGGGCAAAACCCAGTCGGGAGCAGTTTGGCTTTCTGCCGAAAAGACATCACCATACGACTTTTACCAGTACTGGAGAAACGTTGACGACAGCGATGTTATCAAGTGCCTAAAGATGCTCACATTCCTTCCACTTGAAGAAATTGCAAAGCTTGAAAAGCTGGAGGGTGCAGAAATTAACAAGGCTAAGGAAGTTTTGGCTTATGAAGTTACAAAGCTAATCCACGGTGAGGAAGAGGCAACAAAAGCCCAAACAACAGCAAGGGCAGTTTTCGGTGCAGGTGCAACAGACGAAAATATGCCTTCAACCGATATTACAGTTGACGAAATTAATGAGGGTGTTCAAATCCTGGACTTACTGTTAAAGTGCGGACTTATCTCCAGCAAGGGAGAGGGCAGACGACTGATTCAGCAAAACGGTATTGCAGTAAACGACAGCAAGGTATCCGATATGTTTATGCCAATCACAGAGGATTTGTTCAGTGATAATGAGCTTGTAATCAAAAAGGGCAAAAAGGTTTACCATAAGGTTAATCTTGTATAACAAAGGCTAACTCGGATTGGAATGCAGAATGCATAATTCATAATGCGAAATGAAAGAAATTAGGCTTTTTGAGTTACAGAAAGTTTACCTTGTGTAAAGAGAGATAACGCTTACCTTTCAGCCAGCCTCCCTTGTGTAAAGAGAGGGGGACCGCTTGCGGTGGAGGGTTTGTCCGCAGGCAGTAGTGTTTTAGGAAATATGTAGATAGGAACGAAAACTATACTCCTGCCAGTCCTCATTCTTCATCTGAGGGAGGCTATATAAACATTAAAAAAGAGGTGCAATATGAAAAAAATTTTTG
>JAXESA010000009.1:0-5829 GCA_034116205.1 Ruminococcus sp.
AATGATGAGGGAGCTCAGATTGTTCTTCTCAACGGTGAGGATGTTTCCGGCTTTATCAGAACTCCACAGGCTTCTATGTACGCATCTGCTGTTTCTGCAATTCCTGAGGTCAGAGCATTTTTGCTTGACTTACAGCGTAATATGGCAAAAAACGACAATGTTATTATGGACGGCAGAGATATTGGCACAGTAGTTCTGCCTGACGCTAAAATCAAAATTTTCCTTACAGCCTCAGCCGAAAAGCGTGCTATGAGAAGATATAAGGAAAATATTGAAAAGGGAATTGAAGTTTCCTACGAAGAAGTGCTTAAGGATGTAAACGAAAGGGATTACAACGACAGCCACCGTGCCATAGCACCGTTAAAGCCGGCTGAGGACAGCATCACAGTTGATACAAGCGACTACGATTTTGAGGGTTCAAAAAATCTGCTTCTCAAGGTTATAAGGGAGAGAATGTAATGTCTGAGTCAAAAGAAATGAAGATAAAAGAGCATTTAATTTTTTACAAAGTCTGCAAAGTAATTGTTCTTCCCATATTCAAACTCCTTTTCCGCTACAAAACTATCAGAGAATGCGAACTCCCAAAGGAGGGCAGTTACATAATAGCCTGTAACCACCTTTCCTACACCGACCCTGTGTTTGTAGGACTTACCCACAAAAGAAGAGTTTTCTTTATGGCTAAGTCAGAGCTTTTCAAAAATCCTTTCTTCGGTGCATTAATCAGAATTTTAGGTGCATTTCCTGTTACAAGAGGTGCTAATGACGGAAAGGCTATTGCCACAGGTGAGGACTTGATTAATAAAGGGAAGGTTATGACAATTTTCCTTGAGGGTGGCAGAAGTAAAACAGGTGAGCTTATGCGACCAAGGAGTGGCTGTGCAGTTGTTTCTCGCCAGACAAAAGCCCCGGTTGTGCCAATGTGTATCACAGTAGTTGGAAAAAGCAAAAGTGTTTTTGCAAAGCGTGTAATCCATATCGGAAAGCCTCTGTCCTATGAGGAGCTTGGTTTCAGCAATGAAGAAGAGCCTTCACCAAGGGAATTCCGTGTGGCATCAAAAACCATTATGAACGAAATCACAAAGTTTAGAGAAATGGACAGAGTTGATAAATGAAAAAAGTAATTTTGGCAAAGTCAGCCGGATTTTGCTTTGGAGTAAACAGAGCAATAGAAATTGTCAATAAACTGGTTGACGAGAAAAAGTCGGTTTGCACTTTAGGTCCCATAATTCACAATATGCAGGTTGTTGATGAGCTGAAGGAAAAGGGCGCTGCTTCTATCGACTCAATAGACGAGGCGAAACAGGACGACACAATTGTAATTCGCTCTCACGGAGTTTCTCAAAAGGTTATGGACAGCATAAAGGAAAAAAATCTGAACTATGTTGACGCAACCTGTCCCTTTGTTGCAAAAATTCACAAAATTGTGAAAGAGGCAAAGGAGGACGAAATTGTAATTATCGCCGGCGATAAGCTCCACCCCGAGGTTCAGGGCATAATGGGACACTGTAATGCCAAGTGCTACACCTTTAAAAATTTGGAAGAATTATCAGAAATCTTCAAAATAATTCCTCCAGAGAAAAATAATTTAATTAAAGTTGTTGCCCAGACAACTTTTGACCTAAAAGAATGGGAAAAAAGTATAAAAAGTTTAAAAAATGTCTATACAAATGCAAAAATTTTTGATACAATATGTAATGCTACGACCTTACGCCAGAAAGAGGCGGCTGATATTTCAAAATCAGTCGATATGATGTTTGTTGTTGGCGATAAACACAGCTCAAACTCTTTTAAGCTATATAGTATCTGCTCTTCAAATTGCAAAAACACCTTTTTTATTGAAACTGCAGAGGAACTACCGGTAAAAGAGATAAGTAAGGCAGATAGTATAGGCGTAACAGCCGGTGCGTCAACGCCGGCAAGGATTATTAAGGAGGTTCTGGATAAAATGAGTGAAGTAAACACATCCAGCGTGAATGAAAATGAATTGAGCTTTGAGGAGATGCTTGAAGAGTCTCTGAAGAGTATGAATACAAATGAGAGGGTAATGGGCACTGTTATGAGCATCGCTGCAAACGGTGATGTATCTGTTGATGTTGGCAGAAAGCAAGCAGGATATATTCCTAACGACGAAATTTCTTACGACCCAACAGTAACAGCCAACGATGTACTCAAGGTTGGCGACGAAGTTGAGCTTCTTATTATGAAGACCAACGACCAGGAAGGTACAATTATGCTTTCCAAAAAGAGAGTAGATGCTCAGAAAAACTGGGAAGAGCTTGAAGCCCTTGCCGAAAGTGACGAAGTTTTCACAGGCAAGGTTATCGAGGCTGTTAACGGTGGCGTTATTGTTATGCTCAAAGGCAACCGTATCTTTGTCCCTGCTTCCCAAGCAACTCTTACTCGTGATGAGGATGCCTCAGAGTTAGTGGGCAAGGAAGTTCAGTTCAGACTTCTTGAGGTTTCCAAGAAGGGCAGAAGAAAGAGAGCAATCGGCTCAATCAGAGCTGTTCTCAAGGAAAAGAGAGCAGAAGAAAAGGCAAAGCTCCTTGAGTCTTTGGCTGTTGGCAATACATATATGGGTACAGTTAAGTCCCTCACAAGCTACGGTGCATTTGTTGACATCGGCGGTGTATATGGTATGATTCACATCAGCGAGCTTAGCTGGTCAAGAATCAAACACCCATCAGAGGTTGTTAATGTTGGCGACAAGGTTGCTGTTTACATTAAGGACATCAACGAAGAAACAAAGAAGATTTCCCTTGGCTACAAGAAGGACGAGGACAACCCTTGGTTCATTCTTGAGCACCAGTATCCTGTTGGCACAGTTGCAAAGTGCAAGATTGTTGGTCTTACAACATTCGGTGCTTTTGCTAACATCATCCCCGGCATTGATGGTCTTATCCACATCAGCCAGATTTCCAACAAGAGAATCGAAAAACCTGAGGATGTTCTCAAGGTAGGCGACGAGGTTGAGGCAAAGATTATTGCTATCGACTTTGAGAAGAAGAGAGTTTCGCTTTCTATGCGTGCTCTTATTGCTGAAGAAGTAGAAGAAGAAACTGCAGAAGTTCAGGAAACTCCGGCAGAAGTTGAAGAAGCACCTGCAGAGGAAACTGCTGAATAATTTTCTGTAAATTTTCTGCCGAATATGCCGAATATTTAATTTCTATTTTCGCAAAATAGTTTTTGTATTGTTATGACTTTCGACAGTTTGCGGAGGCACCTTTTGGTGCCTCTGTTTTGCAATTAAGTAATTTTTAGAAGAAAGAATAAATTGGTATAACATTTAGTCTGTATTTAACGCTTAAGGTGATTTTATGAATAAAGAAATAATCGAACAAACAAAAGAAGTATTTGACGAAGTAATCGAAAAGGCAAATCTTAAGGAGGGGGATATTATTGTTATAGGATGTTCCACTTCCGAGATTAACGGAAGTCCAATGGGTACCGACAGCAACCTTGCTTTGGCACAGGACGTTTATAGCGCCTTTTATGATACATTAAAGTCAATGGGCATTTTTATGGCTGTTCAGTGCTGTGAACATCTTAACAGAGCATTAGTTGTAGAAAAGTCCCTTGCTGATAAATTAGGTCTTGAAAGGGTAAATGTTGTTCCACAGCCAAAGGCAGGTGGTTCCTCCGCCACAACAGCATATGGACTTTTTGACAACCCTGTAATGGTTGAGCATATCAAGGCGGATGCCGGAATAGATATTGGTGGAGTGCTTATTGGTATGCACCTAAAGGAAACAGCAGTACCTCTTAAAATGACACACAAAAAAATTGGCAAGGCTATTATCATAGCCGCAAGAACACGACCAAAATTCATTGGCGGAGTGAGAGCTGTATATGACGAAAACTTACTTTAGGAGGGGCATATGACACACGAAGAAATACAAAATAATAAAGAAGAATTTATTAGAATTTATAAGGAAAACATATCAAGAGAGGGCAGTGAAGAACTGCTGAAATGGATGGAAAAAACCGACTTTTTCACTGCTCCTGCAAGCAGTAGATTTCACTATGCCTGTGAGGGAGGACTTTGCGCCCACTCCATCTCCGTTTACAAAACACTAATAGAAAAGCATTTTGACGAGGAAACTGACGATATAGAGAGCTTTACAATTTCAGCACTTCTCCACGACCTTTGTAAGGCAGAGTTTTACAAGGTCAGCACCCGAAATGTGAAGAACGAAACAACAGGCCAGTGGGAAAAAGTTCCCTACTTTTCTGTTGAGGATAAGTTCCCCTACGGTCACGGAGAAAAGTCAGTCTTTCTCATTGAGCGAAAAATGCGACTAAAGCTTGAGGAGGCTATGGCTATCCGTTGGCATATGGGCGGTTTTGACGAAGGCGGCGGATATACAATGAGCGACGCTTACAACAAATATCCTCTTGCAGTAAAACTTCATCTATCGGACCTTGAATCTACCTATCTAAGGGAAAAAGGTACATCAGATGTTAACAGAAAGTAGTAGCTATGGATTTACAAACAGCAAAGGTTAGAGCAGAAGAACTGCGAAAAGAAATAACCTATCATAACAACCTTTATTACAACAAGGATAACCCTGAAATATCCGACTTTGAGTATGACAAAATGCTTAGGGAACTTGAAAATATCGAGGCGGAATATCCATCCCTCATAACCCCTGATTCTCCAACTCAGAATGTGGGCGGAAATGCAGGGGAAAAGTTCAGCCCTGTTACTCACACCGTACAAATGGCAAGCCTACACGACTCCTTTAGCCACGGTGAGCTTATTGACTTTGATCGCAGAGTGCGTGAAACTGTGGGTGAAACAAAGTATGTGGTTGAGCCTAAGATAGACGGTCTTTCCGTTTCCTGTGAATACGAGAATGGAGTTTTTGTCAGAGGTTCAACCCGTGGTGACGGAATAACAGGTGAGGATATAACAGACAACCTATTGACAATCAAGTCACTACCCAAAAGACTGAAAAAAGCGCCGGTTTACCTTGAAGTCCGTGGCGAGGTTTATATGTCTGACGAGAATTTCCTGAAACTTGTTAAGTATCAGGAAGAAAACGAGGAAAAAACCTTTAAAAACCCACGAAATGCCGCCGCCGGTTCACTAAGACAAAAGGATTCTAAGATAACTGCACAGCGAAATCTGGACATCTTTATCTTTAATATTCAGCAGGTGAGAGGTGTGGAGATAAACACCCACAAAGAAGGTCTTGATTACCTTACAGAAATGGGATTCCCAACACCGCCTTTCTATAATTTGTATGACAATATAAATGACGCAATAGAAGAAATCGAACACATCAACTGTATTCGTGGCACACTTGGTTTTCCAATTGACGGAGCAGTTGTAAAGGTAAATGATTTTTCTCAAAGAGAATTATTAGGAAGTACCGCAAAGTTCCCAAAATGGGCAGAGGCATACAAATACCCTCCCGAAGAAAAGGAAACAACTCTCCTTGACATCGAAATAAATGTAGGAAGAACAGGTGCGTTAACCCCTGTTGGTATTTTTCAGCCAGTAAATCTGTCAGGCACAACTGTGAGCAGAGCAGTCCTCCACAACGAGGATTTTATAAAGGAAAAGGATATCAGAATAGGCGACACAGTTGTTATCCGTAAAGCGGGTGAAATTATCCCCGAGGTTGTTTCCCTAAAGTGCCACGGAGAAAATACCCTTCCTTTTGAATTCCCAACAACCTGCCCATCCTGTGGCAGTACAGTTTCAAGGGACGGTGACGAGTCGGCAATTCGCTGTACTAACACAGAATGTCCTGCACAGCTCCTCAGACACCTTATCCACTTTGTCAGTCGTGACGCTATGGATATTGAGGGTCTTGGACCGTC
>JAXESA010000010.1:0-5444 GCA_034116205.1 Ruminococcus sp.
TTTTGTAGAAATAAATTTTTATATATGATATAATGTTTTTAAAGTATTTATAATAAAAAGGTGGTTTACCTATGAGAAAGAAAGAAAAAACCAAGTCGGTTGGCACATTTAGAAAAGATTTTATCTATACTGCATTGGCACTTATTGCGGTGGGGCTGCTGTTTGTTGTTCTGCCCGAGTCATCAACAAAGCTGATTTGCTACAGCACAGCAGGACTTCTGTGCGTCTGGGGAATTATCAAGCTGATGATGTATGTAAGCTCCGGAGTGGGTGAGAAGTTTGGCTCCTTTGGTCTTGTTACCTCGGTGTCCCTTATAATCGGCGGAATTTCAATCTTTATTAAACCGGAATTTTTTGCCGGTATAATAGCCACAATTTTTGGATGTGCAATGATTGTTGACGGTGTGCTAAAGGTTCAGTATGCAATCGACCTTTCCAGAATCGGAGGAAAATATTGGTGGGTTGTTCTCATTGCGGCGGCTGTATTTATTGTTGCAGGACTTATAGTTGTATTCAATCCATTCTCGGCTGCGGTTACATTTATGATTTTTGCCGGTGTTGCGCTGATTGTAGATGGAATTTCCGACCTTATTACAGCGTTTTATGTAAGTAGAGTGTTGAAGAAATTTTCTAAGTTAAGCACTAAAATTGACCTTGACGAAGACGACTATAAGGATGTTGATTAATCATCTGTTGTCAAAGTGCCTAATATTACAAAAAAGCCGAGGGGAAACCTCGGCTTAATTTTTTGCATTAATTTATTGGTGCTTTGCTCTGCTTTTTTCTATTATTCTGAAAATTAACTTGACAATTTCAGAAACAATAACAACAGTCAGCGCAGTCAAGACTATCTTTACCCACATAAACAGGCTCAGGGGAACTGTGCCAAACACAAAACCGCCAAACTGTGTGATTACCACTTGAAGGGCAAAGGTTAATAAGAATACCAAAATCATAGCTTTGTTTTTCATTAACCCTTTAAAAATACTGTCGTTTGACAAGGCCCTGCTGTTGAATGCGTTGAAAAGCTGGAAAACAACAAATAGTGTAAATAGAATTGTGCCTGACTCTCCTTGACTTCCGCCCAAAAAGTTAGTAAAGGTTTGCGTCATAAATACTCCTGCAATAAATATTGCGTTAATTCCAATTCTCAACATCATATCTCTGCTTACAAGTCCCTCTCTTTTAGGAGTGGGCTTGTTTTTCATCAGGTCGTCACTTACAGGGTTAAGTCCCAAGGTCAGGGCAGGAGGACCATCCATAATAATGTTTATCCACAAAAGCTCAAGTGCTGTAAACGGGGAAGATAGTCCCGCAAGTACAGAGGCTATAACTACAAGCACAGAGGATACATTTACCGTTAGCTGGAACTGAATACAACGGCGAATGTTCTGGAAAATTCCTCGTCCCCATTTTATGGCTTTGGTAATGGTGGTAAAGCTGTCGTCCAAGAGTACAATGTCACTTGCCTGTTTGGTGACATCTGTACCCGAAATTCCCATTGCAACGCCAACATCAGCATTTTTTATTGCAGGTGCGTCGTTGATTCCGTCACCTGTAACAGCAACAACATTACCAAGCTCCTTTAGGGTATTTACCACCCTAAGTTTAACTGACGGTGTACTCCTTGCAATTACGGTGATGGTTGGAATCTGATTTTTCAGTTCCTCCTCGGATAAATCCTCCAAATCCTTTGCATTAACAACACGATGGTTTTTGTCAATAATGTTTAGTTGTTCTGCAATAGCGGTGGCAGTTACAATGTTATCACCTGTGAGCATCTTTAGCTGAATATTTGCCTTTTTGCATAGCTTAACAGATTCTACAACATCTTCCCTAAGTGGGTCGGTGATAACTGCAAATCCGTCAAAGGTAAGGCTCTGCTCCAGAATTTCTCTTTGAGTTGTAAATGAGAATTCCTCATAAGGTATGGTCTTGTGGGCAAATGCAATAATTCTGCAAGCCTTTTTCTGAAAGTTAATAATTTCTTTTTCTATTACTTCTTTTTCGTTTTCTGTCAAAACGCAAAGTGACAATATCTTTTCGGGACTTCCCTTAGAAAATACCGTAAGGGTATCATCACCCTTTGTGATGGTAGTCATATTTTTGTCATCGGAAGAAAAGGGATAGACAAACTGAACATTGCTGTCTTTTCGTATTTCGCAGTAATCAATGCCTGATTTTTCAACAGCGGTTAACAAAGCACATTCCGTTGGATTGCCGACAAATTTTGAAGTATCACAACTCTTTTCTATATCGGCTGTGCTGTTTATGCAGATGTTGTCTATAATGTACCTGCTGTCAAGCTCATTGGGCAGACAAATTTTTCCGTTGCAGAAAAAATTTATGACTGTCATTTTGTTTTCTGTCAAAGTTCCTGTTTTGTCGGTGCAGATAATGTTCACCGAGCCTATTGTTTCGCAGGCAATCATCTTTTTTACAAGGGCATTTTGCTTTGACATTTTAATCACATTTATTGCAAGGGACACCGCAACGATTGTAGGCAACCCCTCTGGGACAGCGGCAACAAGAAGTACAATAGAATTTATGAATATCTCCGCAATACTGTTGAAGTCGGCATTTCCGCTACTTAATAGGGAAAATAACTGAATAACAAATATTATCAGTGCGGCAATTCCACCTAAAACAGCAATTCCCTTGCCAAGGGACGCCATTTTAATTTGCAAGGGTGTTTGAGTTTTGTCCGTCTTTGCAAGCTCCTCTGCAATTTTACCAAACTCCGTTTTGCCTCCCACACAGCATACAACTACTGTTCCGTTGCCCGCTGTTACAAAGCTGCCTGAATACAGCATATTTTTCCTTTCGGCAACAGGAGTTTTCTCGCTTTGGCAAAGGTATTCTCCATTCTTTTCAACAGCGTCACTTTCCCCTGTGAGGGCGGATTCATCTACAAGGAGATTGTTTGAGCTTATTATTCGGCAGTCGGCAGGTACTCTGTCGCCTGTTTCAACAGCTACAATATCCCCTGCTGTAAGCTCCCCGTTGCTGATTATTCTTGGATTTCCGTTTCTCACAACCTTAACCTCAATATTTTGGTTCAGCTTGTTAAGCTCCTCAAATGCCTTTGCGCTTTTGCCCTCCATTACAACGGTTATAATTACAGAGAGCATAATCGCCGCAAAAATGCCAACACATTCAACAAAGTCGGTTTCCCCTCCGCTAAACAGCTTTACAAAGTTAACTGCAAGGGTTATTCCCAAAGCGATTAGCAGAATGATAAGCATTGGCTCTTTAAATGAACTGAAAAATCTTTTTATTGCCGAGGGCGGTTTTTCCTGTGTGAATGTGTTTGTACCGTAAAGACTTTTGTTTTCTTTTACTTGGCTGTCTGAAAGCCCTTTTTCTTTGTCTGTGCCAAAATGATTTAGCACATTTTTTGTTTCTTCTAAATATGGTGTCATAATAGCCTCCAAAAATAAAAACCCGATAACCAAGGTGAAAGCTCCTTTGGCTATCGGGCAAAAGACGCAATGCAACCTGTGGTTATGGCATTGAGTCTCGTTATTTAAGACAAGCCAGGCATAAGCCGAGATTGTTGACTTGTCACGCAGTGCGCTACTACTCCCTCAAAATTTTAAATTTTGAACTATTCTAACATATTGTTATTTCTATGTCAATGCCTTTTATTCTTGTCAATTACCCACTATTATTATATCTGTGGTTTAATGTTTTATGATATTCACTACCAAACTTTGTTTGACTTAAAGTAGTGCGCTTTGATATAATGTTTACATCAAATTAAAAGGAAGAATAATATGGAAAAGGTAATTTCGGTTGAAACAATGCGTCAAAGTGACGCCTATACAATAGAAAATTATATGGAAAGTAAAAGCCTTATGTACAAGGCGGGTGTTGGAGTGTTTGAAAGCTGTGACTGGCAGGGAAGTGTAGCCATAGTATGTGGAAGCGGAAACAATGCCGGCGACGGATATGTGCTTGCATTACTTCTGAAGGAGATTAATGTTCCCGTTACCCTTTTTCTTATTAAGGAAAAATTTTCAGATGACGGAAGATATTATTTTGACAAATGTATAAAGGCGGAAATTCCATATATATTGTGGGATGAGAATACTTCCTTTGATGGTTATAAAACAGTAGTTGACTGCATTTTCGGAACAGGCTTTAAAGGAAATGTAAGAGGTCTTGCAGGAGTAATTATTGACAAAATTAATGATTTTAAGGGGAAAGTAATATCTGTTGATATTAATTCGGGCCTTAACGGTGACAACGGAATGTCGCAAAAGTGCGTCAAGTCCGATATAACGGTATCAATCGGCTACCTAAAGCCGGGACTTCTCATAAATGACGCACCCAAATATATAGGTGAACTGAAAAATTGCGACATAGGGATTGAACTTGTAGGTGAGTACTTTACTTTGCAGGATGAAACCCCTGATAATTCTGAAAAAGAAAATACTTTTAATAGTCTAAAGGACTTTTGCGACTTTTATGAAATTTCCTATGAAACAGCCTTAGAAAAGCCTGTTGATGCGATTTTAGCAGTAGAAAAGGAAGCTCCTGTGGTAGTTAAAAATTTAGGTGAATATTCTGTTATCATTTCAGAAAATCATTCATATCTTGTAAGAGGGGAAAAATAGGGTTAATATGATAGGTACAGAAGTAATAGATTTGCACAATGAAACCCGTGAAAGCGGAAGAAAAAGGTTAACCTCCAAGCTGAACTCCCTGCCAAAGGGAACACAGGAGCTTGTGGTTATCCACGGGTACCACAGCGGAACAGTTCTGCGTGATATGGTAAGAGGGTTTAAGCACCCTAAGGTGGAGCGTAAAATCTTGGGTATGAACCAAGGCGAAACTATATTTGTAATTAGGAAAAACAATACTTGAGGAATGAAAATGGAAGGAAAAATCGTTATACACAAAACCTTTGGCGAGGGGGAAATAATTTCCCTAAAAGATAATTTGCTTACAGTAAAGTTTCCCGAAAAGGAGTCTGTGTTTATCTTTCCCCAGTGCTTTGAGGGTGTGCTTACAACACCTGACAAAGAGCTTGAAAGCTACGCCAAGATGATTATTAACAACAGAAAGCTTGAAAAGAAACTTTTGCAAAAGAAAGGCCTTAACAGGCGACTTCTCCAGACTCGCAGGAATGTTCCAAGATGGCACAGCTATATGCAAAATAAGGGTGTAAACACAAAAGAATTTTCTGCAAATAATAAGGCGGATTGCGGGATTAAAAGATATGCCGGCAAAAACTTTTTTGCAATTTCAGAGGGAGAAACCTTTGTAGATTTTATTGATAACAATGAGATGATTATTCCATTTGAGAATAATAACTCTGTGTCAATAATTCAAAAGAACGATTTGCTGTTCTGTATAAAGGATAATAAGGTTTGTCATTTAGGAATTGTACTGTCAGATTCCGTAGTCAACAAAAATGATGATAACGCAGATAAATACCT
>JAXESA010000011.1:0-2343 GCA_034116205.1 Ruminococcus sp.
CAAGCTTTGTAAGGATAACACCGGAGATTTCCAGGGTTTCGTTAAAGGACTTAGCCACATTTACTGCGTCCTGACCGGTCATTGAGTCGATAACAAGCAAAATTTCGTCAGGAGAAACCTCTGCCTTAACATTTTTCAGCTCGTCCATCAGCTCTTCGTCAATATGCAAACGACCGGCTGTATCAAGAATAACTACATCATTACCGTAGTCCTTGGCATGTTTTATAGCCTCTTTCGCAATTTTAACAGGGTTTTTCTTGCCCATCTCAAAGACAGGCGCTCCGGCCTTTTCACCAACAACCTTTAGCTGTTCAATAGCAGCTGGTCGGTAAATATCACAGGCTACAAGAAGTGGTCTTCTGCCCTGCTTTTTCAGCATAACTGCAAGCTTTCCGCTGTGGGTGGTTTTACCGCTACCCTGAAGACCGCACATCATAATTACTGTGGGGGGCTTTGAAGCGAATTTAATTCGCTCTTCCTCTCCGCCCATAAGAGCAGTGAGCTCCTCGTTTACTATTTTAATTACCATTTGGGCAGGAGTCAGGCTTTCCATAACATCCTGTCCGATAGCACGCTCTGTTACTCTGTTTGTAAAATTCTTTGCAACCTTGTAGTTAACATCAGCTTCAAGAAGTGCCAATCGCACCTCTCTCATAGCCTCTTTTACATCACTTTCGCTAAGCTTACCCTTATTTCTAAGCTTTTTAAAGGCGTTGCTCAGCTTGTCTGAAAGACCTTCAAATGCCATAACCTACCTCCTATCTTCTTTAATAAGTTCATCTACTAAATCAATCATACCTGAAATTTCGCTGTCAATTTCAGGCTTTTCTATTTCATTATCATCTAAAAGGGACTTTGTTTTTACAAGGCTTTCCCTAAGGGTGCCAAGTCCTTTTTGCATCTCCAAAAATCTTTTGTAAAGTCCCAGCTTTTGTTCATATCCGTAAAGGTTGCCCTCTGCTCGCTTGATAAGGTCCCTCACACCTTGACGGGTGATTCCCATATCCTCGGCAACCTCAGAAAGGGACAAATCGTCATTATAGTACAGCTCCGTTGCTCTCCTCACCTTTTCACTAAGCAATTCACCGTAAAAATCCAAAAGTAAAGAAAGCTCCATATTCTTTTCCATAATGCACTGCCTTTCGTGTGTAAAGTTTTTTTCTTTACAGCAACGCTATTATACAACTCTATTTACCTATTGTCAATACCTATCGGTATAAAATATATCACAAAGTATCTATCGTTTTCACGGTAAAATTTTACACGATTATTTGTATTGAAGCACACAAACCCGGGCAAAATACAAATGAAAATTTACACTCTTTATATTCAAATTCATCTCACCCTTTTTGTGAATAATATGTAAATTAATTTTAAATAGAGTTTTAAATCATCCCTAAATACACATTTTTTGATAATTTTTAGGTGTTTATATAGTAAAAATAACCATTGAGAATATTTTTAGACTTTCTCAGTTAGCGAAATTGACAAAATTATAACACATCAAAAATTTTTGGTGAAAAACACTAAAAAATGTGGTATAATTTTGTAGTACAAAACAACTGGAGGATTATTTTGGAACAAATAATCAGTATTGATAGAATGGAACACGCTGTTGCTCTGTTCGGAAGTTTTGATGAAAACATCAAAATGATAGAAAACGAATATGGTGTTCATGTAATAGGCCGTGACAGCGAACTAAAGATTTCCGGTGAAGCCGAAAGCGTCAGCAAGGCTGTTAAGGTTATCGACAGCTTGTTAAGCTTTATTAACAAGGGGGAAAGCCTTAGCGAACAAAACATCCGCTATTGTATGAGCCTTGTTAACGAGGGCAGTGAAGAAAAAATACAGGAGCTCTCAACAGACTGTATATGTATCACCAGCAAGGGCAAGCCCGTAAAGCCAAAGACCTTGGGACAAAAAAGATATTGCCAGAGTATTGCTAAAAACACAATCACCATTGGCGTTGGTCCTGCCGGAACAGGCAAAACTTACCTTGCAGTAGCTATGGCTGTAACAGCATTCAGAGCAAAACAGGTAAACAGAATTATCCTTACAAGACCTGCTGTTGAAGCCGGGGAAAAACTGGGATTTTTACCCGGGGATTTGCAAAGCAAGGTTGACCCATACCTTAGACCCCTGTATGACGCTCTGTTTGATATGCTTGGTGCAGAAACCTACAACAAGTATGTTGAGCGTGGAAACATTGAGGTTGCTCCCCTTGCATATATGAGGGGCAGAACCCTTGACGACAGCTTTATAATTTTGGACGAAGCCCAGAACACCACAAGGGAGCAGATGAAAATGTTTCTCACAAGGCTTGGGTTTAACTCCAAAATGGTA
>JAXESA010000012.1:0-6122 GCA_034116205.1 Ruminococcus sp.
ATACACCAAAATATACTGCATTACTTTTGAACGATGCAAAGCAGTGTAAAGTATCAGATAATAAGATTTATTATACAGGAAAAGGTGGAGACTACTCCGGAATTTTCCTTCAAGATAAGTGCGACAAAACTACTGTTTATAAAAATAAGATTAGTAAGTTCTTTGACGGAATAACAATTACCGATTCTAATTCTTTAACTGTATCTTCAAACACAATCAAAGATAGTAAAAGAGACGGAATAGCATGTATGGGAACAAATAAAAGTAGTTTTAAAAATAACAAAATTACAAATTCTAAGAATCAGGGTATGTACTTTGAGAAAGCTAAAGCTACTGTCAAAAATTGTACTATTGATAAGGTCAGCAAAAACCACGGTATTGCAATAAACAGCAAGGATTGCAATCTGAAAATCACCAACTGTACAATAAAAAAATGCAAACAGTTCGGAATTGCTGTTTCAAAGGGAAAGGCTACAATTACAGGTTGTAAGTTCAGCGGAAACAAAAGGGGTAATGTTCACAGAGGTTAAAGTAAATAATTCGTTGTAAAGGAAAAGTCCGGCAAAAGCCGGACTTTTTTATGTTTCTTGTATTTTGTGTAATATCAAAGCCTTTGATATTCACAAAAATAATATTCAATTCCGTTGTAAACTTGCTTTTCTTTAGCAGATGTTAACTCCCATTCCTTGTTTAAATCCAGATTTTCCAAAAAGCTGTCAGCGGTTTTTTCGCCGTTAACTTTTGTAATATAGGCTTTGTTACAGTAGGGGAGGAGTAACCTGTAAATCTGCCCTCCACCGATTACAAATATATCCTCATCGGAATACTTTTTTAGTACTTCAAACAAAGCTTCCAAATCTTTGCAAACAATACAATCATCCCTTGATAAGCTTTTGCTTAAAACAATGTTTGTCCTGTCCTTAAGAGGCTTTTGGTTAGGAAGTGACAGAAGTGTATTTTTGCCCATAATCACTGCCTTTCCAATAGTCCTTTCTTTGAAATAATGCAAATCTTCGGGAATGTGATAGAGTAGCCGGTTGTTTAATCCGATTCCCCAGTTGTTGTCAACGGATGCAATACAGTTCATATCTATTCGTCCTTTTTTGCAATTTCCAACAGTTCTGTTACATTCATATTCTTAATTGGATGCACAAGGTATGGCTCAATCTGTGCAAGAGGTTCTAAAACAAAAACTCTTTTGTGCATTTCGGGATGGGGCAGTTTCAGTTCCTCTGAAAAGATTATGTCATCATCATACATAAGAATATCCACATCAAGGGTTCTTTCGCCCCATCGTCTTGTTCTCACTCTGCCACATAACTTTTCTGTGTCGTTGCAAAATTTCAACAGCTCCTTTGGCGAAAGAATTGTTTTTATTTTAATTGCACCGTTTAAAAAGTCAGGCTGGTCCTCAACTCCATATGGCTTTGTGTTGATATAGTCAGATTTAGAAATACCTATAATGTATTGATTTTTCTCAATCTCTGTCCATACTGCGTCAAGATTATCTTCTCTGTTTCCAAGGTTTGAACCGATTGCAAGGTAGCAGGTGTGCCATCCTCTTGTAACGGTGAGAGTTACATCATCAAATTTAGCCGGAATAGGGGCTTGTGGCTTATGAATTGTTAAAGTAATCTTGTCGATTAAAGAAAATTTCAACAAAATATACTTTGCAAGGTTGTTTGCAAGGGTTTCCAGCAAATCAAATCTGTTATTCTCACAAAACTCTACAATTTCAGTTGTCACTTCTGCATAGTTTACCGTTTTGCTTAATTCATCATTGCATAGGGAAGAATCCACAAATATCTCACAGTCAACGCTGAAATTCTGTCCCTGTTCCTTTTCTTCCTGTAAAACCCCGTGGTATCCGAAAAATTCAATGCCTTGCACATTTATTTTGTCCATTTTCTTTCCTCCAAAATGGATTTTGTCATTTTTATAGCGTCAAGATTTTGGTCAATATCGTGAACTCGAACAAATGACGCACCCTTTGCAATACCCATTACTGTTGTTGCAACAGTACCGATAACACGCTCATCCACTTCTTTGTCAAGGGTGTTGCCGATTACGGACTTTCGAGAGGTTGCAATCATAACAGGATAGCCCAACTTGCACAGTTCTTCTGTCCTGTTAATCACCTGTAAATTCTGTTCATAGCTTTTTGCAAAACCAACTCCGCCGTCAAGGATGATGTTTTCTTTCCTGATACCTGCTTTTTCGGCAATTTCAAGGCTTTCTTTTATGTCGGTAATTAAGTCCTCAAAAAAGTTACTGTATTCGCTGTTATTTCTGTTGTGCATCAGGCAGTAGGGCAAACAGGATTTTGCCACAACATCAGCCATTTTATCATCATACTTTAGTCCCCAAATGTCGTTAATCATATCAATCTGATGCAAATTTGCCTCAATAACCTTGCTTTTGTAGCTGTCCAAGGAAATAGGAGTGTCAAATCTCTCACGAATTGCAGATATAATAGGGGCGATTCGCTGAATTTCCTCATCGTCAGAAATCTTTATATGACCCGGCCTTGTGGATTCTCCGCCAATATCAATTATGTCAACACCCTCGTTGACCATTTTTTCTGCGTGGAAAAGGGCATTGTCAAGGTTGTTGTATTTTCCTCCGTCGGAAAATGAGTCGGGAGTGACATTGAGAATTCCCATTACATATACATTATTTTTTACATCAAAATTTTTATCTCTTATTATCATACTGTAACTCCCTTATTCTTTTTGTTTTCATCCCAATAACATTCCTTATATGCAGGGCAGGCAAAACAGTTTCGGCTCTGTTTGTCTGCTGTCCTAAGTAATGAGCAAAGGTCAGTTGTTTCCTCACTGTCATTGTGATGAATAATAGCATAAATGATTTTGTCAATTTCTTCTTTGTTAAAATCAGTTTCAGCTAATATCTGCTGTGCAATTTCTCCGCTTTTCATAGCGTGGTCTGTTTTATGGCGGTACGCCCTTGACCTGCCTATATCGTGGAGGAGAGCAGTTGCATAAATTATCTCTTTGTCAATTCCCATATTATTTTCCATGGCATTAATCCACATTATCCTTGCAACGCTTAAAAGGTGGTCTATTCCGTGACAGCAGAAAATACGTTCCTTTTCAGCTTTGTGGATTTCCTCCATACACTGGATAAAAAGGCTGTAATTTAAAATTTTGTTTACCCTAATCAAAATTAATTAACTCCTGTATGTTTTTCTGAAGAGGCAAATTGTCCTTAAATTCTCCCCGTGATGCAAATGTGATGGTTTTACTGCCGATTTTCTTAATTCCACGCATTGTCATACAAGTATGCTCAGCCTCAATAATAACAAATACTCCTTTTGGAGCAAGCTCCTCTTCTAAGGCATCTGCAATCTGGTTAGTCATTTGTTCCTGAATTTGAAGTCGTCTTGCAAAAACCTCTACCAAACGGGCAAGCTTGCTTAGGCCAACAACCTTTCCGTCAGGAATGTATGCAATATGCACCTTGCCAAAGAAAGGTAGTATATGATGCTCGCAAAGTGAGTGAAAGTTAATGTCCTTTTCAAGTACAAATTGGGAATTTTCGGCTGTAAAGACCTTGCTAAGGTGAGTTTTTGCACTATCACTATAACCGGCAGTCAGCTCGGAGTACATCCTTGCTACACGGGATGGTGTTTCACGCAGACCCTCACGGTTGGGGTCCTCACCAATAGCCTCAAGAATTTCAACTACTGCCTTTTGTATCCTTCTTTCATCAACCATAAAAATGCTCCTTATTGCTACAAAAAAGGGATAGCCTTACAGCCATCCCTTATGATTAAAATTGGTAATGTAAATGAATTGCCAGCGGGATGCGAAACTGTAACCGCAGGTCAAGGGAACACTGAACAAATCAAATATAAATTTAATTAGTGTTTCACAAGCCTTTCGTTCCTCCGGCAACTCCCCGTCCGAAGAACACTTTACGCTCCAGCTTCTACTCTGTGAACAAATTAATTATACCACTTTGAACTATAATGTCAATTACCTTATATAATTCCTGCAAAAATCAAGAGGACAAGTATAAGTGTTGCCACAATAAATGCAGAGACAATAATGAGAATAATGGTGTTTGTTTTAAAGTTCTCATTGTCGGCACTTTCTCTTTTTGGCACAAGACCGGATTTCCTCAGTGCTGTAACAACGCCCTTGTAAAGCAAAAGTGTTAATGCAGAGTTCAAAGCACCCTTGATTGCATTAAATGGGATAAGAAGTGGTAAAAACATATCAAGGACAGCCTCCCTTGGCATACCAAAGAAAATAGGTGTCATTATGTAGTTCCAAAGGAGCATAACTACAATTAAAGATAATGTGCTTGCCACAAGACCGATAATTGCCCTTGACAGGTTTTTCTTTTTGAAATAGATAACAGATGCAACGCCGATAAATACACCTGATGCAAGAAAATTCATAACAAATCCTATAATACCTGTTGTGCTGATTGTTACCATTTCAATCAGGCACACTACAAGCGCCATAAGAATACCTGCAACAGGACCAAAAATAAATCCGCCTATTGTAAGCACAACATCCTTTGGTTCATAGGTTAAAAATCCACCGATGTTTGGGATTCTGATGAGAATGTCCGCTACAATAGCGATTGCTGTGAGCATAGCCATTGAGCACAATGACTTAATACGCTCGTTTGATGTTTTTGCCATAATAATATGACCTCCAAAAAAATGTTTATTACAGTTAGTCGTCATAAAAAAATCCCCACAGTAATCTGTGGGGAACAAAAGAGCAACAATAAAACACCATTAATGGCGTAATAAATCATATGCAAATATGCGTATCCTCTTTCATCCGGACTATACCGTCGGTATTGGAATTTCACCAATTCAACCAAAAAGGTTCGTGGACTTTACCACCGGTGGGGAATTTCACCCCGCCCCGAAGACAACTATTCTGTTAATAAAATTATAGCACTATATCAAATTTTGTCAAGGCAATATTTCTTATAATCAGCAACTTTTTCTTTCCACTCGTCACTAACCCTGTAACTGTCCCTTATTTTTGAACAGGTCATCAAAAAGGTTTCTCTGTCATAATAATTCTCTTTTAGAAAATTAAATACCTTTTCACTATGGTAGCTGAACAACTCCGCTGTCAGCCATGCCTTTGCCATCTTGACATAGTAATGTTCATTATTAATATTTTTCAGCCTGTCTAAAACTAAATCAAAATATTCCTCTTCACCCTTGTACTGAAACATTGTGATAATACCGTATCTTATAGCCCAAGGGTTTTCAGAATTGATATATTTTTCTAAATAAGAAAAATAATTTGTTTTGTATTTCTTAAAATCTCTGCTTTTACCACTGCAAGAGTCACATACTCCCCAGTTGTTTATTCTCGGCACAAAGTCGTCATAGAGCCTGCAAAAGTCCTCATAACTTTCTGTTTTGATATTGCCAACAACAATTCCGTAAAGCATAGCCTCTTCATAATAATTATCCTTAGGGAAGAGCAGAAAACTTCTTGAGTTTCCCTTTGCAATGTATTTTCCCAGCTTTCTCAAAAAGGGGAGTCTTATCCCGATAAAGTAGTCCTTCTCCTTTGTTGGTACAAGCCGGCTGTGAAAATCTCTGTATTTTAAATCAGCATGATTCTTAAGATAAAGAATCATGCTGTCATAGTCTTTTTTAGTCCAATTATCAAGGATAAACTGTTCCATTATACTTTCCATTCAAAAACCGTTTTAAAAGGTGTATTAAGGTCTGCTGCAAAGGCTCTGTGCATATCGTCAAAGTTTTTAACAGGAGCATCCTCGTAAATAATAGAGGTAAGTCGTCTGCGAAATCTTTGAGTCTGCATAAGAGCAATGGCAGTTTCAAAGTCAGCTCGTCCACTTCGTGAGCAACCAACCATTGTGAATCCCTTTTCAAGTAAAAGTCTTGTGTTAATTGCCACCTTGTTTTCCGAAACACCCATCAACATCAAAGTCCCCTGTGGACTTGTGTGTTCAATCATATCATTAATTGCGTCCAAAGCGCCTTCACCGCCAACACATTCAATAGCGTGGTCAATCTGTAAATCTTTTGGAATGTTGTAGGTGAGGAAGGTTCTGGTAACAAAAGAAAATCGACTTAGCTTTCTTTGGTTTTT
>JAXESA010000013.1:0-3970 GCA_034116205.1 Ruminococcus sp.
AATTTCCACAGTGGGTGTAACAGAACGCCCCGACACACTTTGCGGAAAAATCACAGAGGGGAGAATAGGCGTCCTTGTTGACGGAACACCCTCTGCAATAGTAGTGCCACACCTGTTTATTGAGAATTTCCAAAGCTTTGACGACTACTCAAACCGACCTTATTTTTCCACCTTTATACGAATACTAAAGTACATTTCATTCCTGTTTGCCCTTTATCTGCCCGGACTATTTGTAGCAATAACAAATTTTCAGCCGGAGTATATTCCAAGGGGACTATTAAACCACATAGTTTCATCCCTTGAAACAACACCTTTTCCACTTGTGTTAGAGGTACTGCTTGTAACATTTATGTACGAGGTTATGCGTGAGGCAGGACTTCGACTTCCAAAGCCACTTGGTCACGCTGTGGGAATTGTGGGCGCACTTGTAATCGGAGAAACAGGTGTTTCAGCAGGTCTTATCTGTGCAACAACCTTGATAATAGTAGCCTTTTCAGCAATATGCTCCTATGTTATCCCCGAGCTTTACGGAGCAATTACCGTATTAAGATTTATTTTCATCATTGTTGGCGGAGTATTCGGCTTTTTGGGAATAGTCCTAGCGTCCCTTGTCGCTGTGGTGTCACTTTCATCACTAAGGAGCTTTGGAGTGCCTTTTCTTTCGCCAATTGCTCCGGTTTCCAAGGGCATACTCAAAGATAACTTCATTCGTGCAGATTGGCACAGACTTACAAAGCATAAAATAAAAGTTCAGAATATGGAGGGGGCAGAGGATGATTTTAAACAGTAAAATTAGCGGATTACAGTTTTCGGTGTTAGTTGCACTTTCAACCCTTGCTTTCGTCACAATAGAGAGAGAAACCGTTTCATGCTTCTCGATGATAATCTCAATAGTTATAGCTTTTCTACTACTCATACCCACATTTTTTATTTCTTCAAAAGAAAAATTAGAAATTCCCCCAGTGTTCCAGGTGATAATTGCGATTTTTGTCACAGCAATGTCTGTGTATATAATCAACGGTTTTTCTGACTTTTTTGTAAAGCACATCAATCCCAATAGTCCACAATTTATAATTTCAGCACTTTTAATTTTGGCACTATTGTATCCGGCAACAAAGGGGATAGAGGCAATCTCCCGAAGTGCTATAATCACAGGTGCTTTTGTCCTTTTAGCAATAATCCTCATAGTAGCCTGTGTGCCTTATGGAGATATGGCTAACTTTGCCGATAATGAAAAGTCAGCACAACCTGCTGAAATTACAGATTATATCTTAATGTTTTCTCCAATTTCTCTATCTTTTTTCTTCTTTAGAAATTTTGGCACAGGAAAAGTAAAAACAGTTGCTCTGCCCTTTATCATTGTTTCCCTTATAACAGGAGTGGTAATGTGTTTTGTAAAACTCCTTAATGTGTCAGAGTACAGCCATCCCTTTTACACCCTTTCTCAAGTGTCGTTTAAATTAATCCCAATGGGTTTTTCAGGGCTTTTTATAGCACTTTCAATAACCTGTGTTTTCTTTGCACTTCTGTATTTTACCCTAATTGTAAAGAGCATAGGTAAAAACAACACAAAGCAGATGTCCACAACATTCCTTGTGGTTGTTTACTGCCTTTCTGTAATAACTTCCTATGTAAAGGAGATAGGGGATATTTTGCTAAACAGGTATTTTCTACTTGTATTACTTCTGATAGTCACTCTGATAGTGCCAATAGCGGTAAGGGTAAAGGAGAATCGTAATGACTAAAAAAATTATTTCTCTTTTATCTGTAATTTCCATTATGCTGTCCTTTACAGGGTGTCAAAGCTACGAAATCAGCCGAAAACTTGTCAGCGATGTAATAGTGCTTACAAAGGATGAGATTGTTCTTCTTAACGACAGTTTTTCAAAAGAGCCAAAGGTGTATTCTGTTCCACACGAAAGTTTTGAAAATTCTATGAAAGAAATAAAAAACAAATATGATTTAACTCCATTTCTCTCTCATACAAAAGATGTAATAATTTCCGCTGAAATAACTGTAAAGGAACTTGCATCCTATATAGATGAACTAAAATCCTACTATCAAATTCCCCCTGACATCCGAATTTCCCTTGCAGAAAGTCCTGCAATAGATATGATTAAAAAAAGCGAGATAACCTCCGACAGCCTTAATGTAATCATTAAGAACAACAACTTGTGTGATGAAAGAATATGTGCATATAGTGAAGCATTATTTGGCAAGGAATTTTCTCTTTTATATGAAGATGAAGGAGAAATTAATATTAAAAGAATCACCATTTAGCCAATGGGTTACTTTAACAAATGACTTCTTTGGTGTAATATGCACAAAAATTCTATATATTTTTTTACGATAATATCTTTATAATTCTGTATCAGCATTTAAAAATCAGCCTTTTTATAGTATAATAAAATCTGTATAATTATAATATAAAGCACCTGTGTACTAAGGTGTGTTTTCAAATGATATAATTTAGGAAAGGGTTTTACTATGGCTACTGATTTTAAAGTGTCGCTTGACAAGATTATTAAAGAACTATCTCTTGAAACTGTCTATATGCCTGTTGACGCAGACAGCGTATTTATAACTTCTGCCGATATTGACCGCCCGGGTCTTGAGCTTATCGGCTATCTTGACTTTTTCGATAAAAACAGAATTATGATTCTGGGATATACAGAATACAGCTATCTTGGAAAATTCGGTGCAGAGCAACAGCACCATGTACTCAATGCAATTTTCAGCCTAGGTCCACCCGCTGTAATAATCACAAGAAGTATGCAACCAACAAATGCCCTACTTATTGCCGCTGAGGAGTGTGGTGTTCCTGTTTTGAAAACCTCTGAAACCACCAGTGAACTTTCAGCAAACCTTATCTCATATCTTAGCAACGAGCTTGCACCAAGAATTACCCGACACGGTGTTCTTGTGGAGGTTTACGGTGAGGGTTGTCTTATCACAGGAGACAGCGGTGTTGGTAAAAGTGAAACAGCCATTGAGCTTATCAAGCGTGGACACCGCCTTGTGGCCGATGATGCTGTTGAAATTCGCCGTACTTCAAAGAAAACCCTTGTGGGAACTTCCCCCGAGAATATCCGCCACTTTATTGAGCTGAGGGGAATTGGAATTATCAACGCAAGGCGCATCTTCGGTATGGGTGCTATCAAGCAAAGTGAAAAAATAGATATGGTTATAAATATGGAAATTTGGGATCCAAATCGTGCATATGATAGAATGGGACTTGACAGTGAATACACCGAAATTTTAGGTGTAGATGTTCCGGTAACTACAATCCCTGTTCGTCCCGGTCGTAACCTTTCAATGATTATAGAGGTTGCCGCTATGAACAACCGTCAAAAGAAGATGGGCTACAACGCAGCCATGGAGCTTTTGGAAAACTTGGGTATGAGCGTTCAAGAGGAAGATTTTCAGTCAATTAAGGTAGATACAGGTTTGGGAGATTAATATTTTGGAGAAGAATATGGAGAAGTTTTTTGGTTTTCTAAATGATAACCATATAGAGTATATTTGTGATGAGCCTATGAAAAACCATACCACATTTAAGGTTGGTGGAAATGCACAGGTATTTGTTACAGTAAATAGCAAGGTAGAGCTTTCTGCACTTATGAAATATATAAGCACAGAAAATATAAGCTATTTTATTTTAGGAAAGGGCAGTAACCTACTTGTTTCCGACAGCGGAATTAAGGGAGTTGTCATTACCCTTTCCGGAGAATTTACAGATATAAAAACTAAGGATGGCAACAAAATTTTTGCCGGTGCCGGCGCTTCCCTTATGAAGCTTTGCAGATTTGCACAGGAAAACAGCCTTTCAGGTCTTGAGTTTGCCTACGGAATCCCCGGTTCTGTTGGCGGTGCAGTGTTTATGAATGCCGGTGCCTACGGTGGAGAGATGAAGAATTGCCTTGTTTCTGCCGACTACATCACCCCGCAGGGCGAATGTGGAACCTTTACA
>JAXESA010000014.1:0-3149 GCA_034116205.1 Ruminococcus sp.
GGAATATGGGGGCAAAGGCACCTGCGTTATCTGAAGCAACACCGCAAGGCCGTTTACGCTGAACTGTTGACAAGCGGCAAGCTGAACGGTTATCTTGCTGACCTGAACGAGCAGGCTGAAGATATGTTTTTCCGTTTGGTAAGGGAGTTTGCAGAAAAGGACAGGATTACAGAAACGCTCAAAGCAGAAAACCAGATGCTTTGGGTACAGCGGATGAACGCAGTACAGGAAAAGACGGTGGAGACAATATACCACGAGCTTATATATACATAAAACCAGGAGCCCTCTTCTCTGCGGAAGAGAGCTCCTGGTTTTAATCTATTTCAAAGTAATCCGTTCAAAGCCATAACCTACGATGGATTTTGGAACATTATTATCATTTACATTAACCCGATACTTTGATCCGCCTATCTTGATAAACACTTCACCGGATAAGGTAACCTCCACACTAAAAGAATTGTATGTACCGTCATATTCGTTGTGGTATCCTTTGGGCTCTGAAATATTCTTTGGATATGCTAATACCGTCATATCGGATATGCTCTTATAATACACAGTTCCATCTTTATTGAAAGTTAAGGAGTATTCATCCGTGGTTTTCCAGTACGTCATATACTCATTAAGAGAATTATGATTATATGCATATACAAAACCGTCATCATCTTCCAGTTCGCCATCAAATGTTTTGCCGAGAAAATTATTATATATCTCATCAGCCATTTTTTTATTTGCGCTTGTCTTTGAAACTAAAATTCCGATAATAATGACGAGAACAGCGCAACAGATAGCGCCAATAGTGATTGTTTTCTTTCTATGTGCTTGCTTTTCTGCTTTTTCAAGTTCGGCAATGGCTGACGAACATTCTGCGATTTTTGAGGTGGAATCCTTATAGTCAGGTATAGTTTCAAATATCGTCTTTGCTTTTTTCACCTCACTGGATGTGGCTCCGGACAATAACGACAAGCCATGTTGATAAGTAGCTTTAATTTTTGCATCAGCGGCTTGTTGCCGAATTATCGCTACACGTTCCGATGCGTTTTTGTAATTGGCAATACTTTCTAATAACTGAGCTGCTTGTAAATACTCGTCCTCTGTTTTCGCATTTGCGGCAAGCTGTTCGGCTCGGTACATCACATTCTCAAGATTGTAATCCTCAACCTTTTGCTTATATGAATCTTTGGCAAATCTTAATGCTTTTTGATAATAATAATTATCAGCAAACGAAACATCAGATTTTGTTATTTCTTCTTCACGTTCTATATGTAATTCAGATAATAACATCCCAATATATGCTTGCGCATTTTCAGGATCAACATCCAATGAATCATCAAAGTATCCCTTTGCATTTTTCCAGTCGTGATCCTCCAAATACAAATATCCTCGCTTCATCAATGCATCTACTGTAGCATTTTCGTGATACATTGTTATTCCGTCCTTTCCGCTTTAGCAAAATATTTTTCAGCATTGTCAGCGTATATATCCCACCAACTGTTTTTGCCATGATTTTGATATACGATCAAATGAGACTTCTTTAGATACTCTAATGCTTTATTGATAACATATTCCGATTCTTGGAACATAGAAATGAGATCTTTCCGGCGAAGACGATTATTAACCAAAAGAGCTTGAAAAACCTCGCGATGATAATCTCTTTCCGGTTCCTGCGGACCGTCTGTTATAATTTTTGCCCAGTGAAGGAGAGTGCTTTTCCTCAGCACCATGCGTGCTTTAACTTGAAAGTCTTTTCCTTTTTCACAACCGTTTTCCATAACAAAAATGATATCCTGATTTTTGCCGTCCTCGAACATTGCTATTCTTCCGTGAGCCAGTGCGCAACGAATATGGTGAAACAAGCTTATATACTCGTTGCTTTCGCAATTAAGAAAAGCCACTCTTTCCGTCTTTCTTTGTTCATAAAAATGTTCTTCTAAATCCGCTTTATGAAATGACTCCGGTAATTCAGATATCTGCGATGTTGCACGGAAATATTTACTTTTTTCGCCAAACAAATCACCATTTAGCTTATCTTTTAGATATCGGTTAGTTTTCCACGGTTTGTCATTCCACCCGTAATACTGTAACGTGCGCCCCTGTGTTGAGTATTTTGGACAGGGAGAATAAAAGACATAAAAGAGGATAATTTGAAAAAGATCATTGTCAAAAGCATTATTTGATATCACTGTGTCAAGCCAAGTTGGATGCTTCTGCGTAAAAACTATATTTTCTTGTGTTTTTTTCATAACAATAACATAAGCGGAGAAACCTGATTTGTTTGGTTTCTCCGCTTGTAGATTTACATATTAGAAAGAATTTCTTCTCTCTTTTTTGTAAACTCTTCCTCAGTAATCAGCCCGGACTCTTTCATTGCCAACAAATCTTTTAATTTATCAGATGTTGAAGCGGGTGCGTTTGCAGTTGCCTGTGCAACTACACGAGACCTTTTTTCTTTTTCTTTGATTTCGTCAATGCGGTTCATAGCTGCCGAAATAACTTCTTCTGCATTCTGAACAAAATGAATTTTAATTACACCAGAAGCGGAGCATACGCCCAAAGTCACGCCGGTACGAAGTTTGTCCATCAGGCCAGAAATCGTTGTCAAATTATCGACTTTTTCTATTGGCATTTCCAAACTTTTCTTAAACAGAAAGCTGTTATATGATCCATAAACTTTGGACTCGGAAATGGTGAGTGCTGTATTTTTGCACTGACGTTTGTGAATGGCATCAATATAAAGAGGCGCCGTCAAAAGAATAATATACATTGCTGAAACCCAAATGATATTACCCGTATATGTTCTGGAATCATCGCCCCAATACTTATACCCGTACCCTAAGTTGTGCCATCCTTCACCTTCGTATGAAAAATCAACGCCGAACCAACCCACATATTTGTTATCATGTGCAGGATAACTATCGCCATAAATTGTTTTTCCACCTTCGGAATGATATGTATGCGTACCGGAAATAATGCCGATAATCAAAGATGCAGCAATAATAACTAAATAAATAATCTTGATTATCTTTCTTTTTTTGTTCGAGATCTTTCTTATGTCTGCTTTTGCTAAAATACGTTCTTGGGTTTCCATTTTGCACGCTCCTCTTTATTTCATAATCAGTATTATGTTGTTAAAATCGGACGGCGCATACACC
>JAXESA010000015.1:0-10401 GCA_034116205.1 Ruminococcus sp.
TTTCTCGCCCAAGTAGGGTGCATAAGGATTGCCAGTTCCAACATTCACACCAAAGAAAAATGTGTTGTTTCCATCGCCTGTATATTCAACTGTATATGTACCGTTATCGTAACTCACATTACATCTAGTTTTTCTAATACTGTCATTCAGAATATCCTCAAACATATTTTGATTTTTAACAGTTACTTGGCTGTCTGATGTGATTTTCAGCACACCGTTTTTCGCTGTATTCTTCAGATTGACAATACCTGTACCTGTTGATGCTTTGACAAGTGATGGCATCAGCATAGACAAGTCATATGTGTTGTTATCTACTGCTGATTTATCCCCTTTGCCATTTAGCAAAGTATCGGTTTCGATTTTGGTGTAATTGTACTTTTCAAGATACGCAAGGCTTGGGTACTTGATGTGTTTTTCACCGTTTCCACCGGGGTCAGCCTTGTTATCAAGGCTTTCCTTTTCGTCAAGAAGATCGTCAATCTTCTGACTGCTGTAAGTAGTTTTTTCTGATGGGGTTTCATCATCAAACAATTTATTTGAATATACTGCAAGTGTTGTTCCCTCTTTCTGTGCAAGTGTCAAATATGTAGGTGTAGTTGTCATATCTGCACCACGGAGGGATACTGTGTCAATCTTGCCCTTTAGCAGGGTGTCAATCTTGTTGCTGTTGTAGGTCTTGTTTTCCGACGGTGTGTTGCTAAGGATTTCCTTTTGCAAATCCTCGGTTTTCAGATATTTTGACAAATCGTCAGCAACTGTCACCCAGTCTGACCAACCTGCTTGGTTACCGAAAGCTCTCTTGTAGGTGTAGTTATTCTCCATTACGAAAAACTGCACAATTGTTTCTTCGTCAACGCAGTAGTTAAGGCTAATCACAGTGCCATTCACTACACCCCCCACAGGGGCATTTTCGGCATTACATTGAGAAAGGTTTACTACTATGGTGTCTGTGATTTCACCCCTGTTAAGGTCAACATTTTCTCCGTTATACGCCTTAAACCGGTTATAGGAGGTGGTAGCCTTTGTCATAAGCTCATCAAGGTTTTCCACCTTGGAAAGCTCACCCACAAGTAGGATAACCCTTTGTAGCTTTGCAAGGTCTGTGTTCTCTGCAATAGCTGTACTTCCGTTTACCACCGACTCCTCAACATCAACCGTAAATGTGTGTGAGGTAATTATCTGCTCACCCTCTGTCAGGGTAATTTCCATTTTCAGCATTCCCGGAGTGCTGAGCATTGTTTCTGTCAGCTCCACAACAATCTTGTTTTCTTCTGTGTCAAGCTCACACTTATTAACACCCATTAGCATACCGTAAAGGCTTGCCTTTGCTGTTGCGGTAAGGGTTTCGGATAGTGGGATTACTTCCCCATTTTCCGTAAGTGTTACGTCAATAAATCTTGTTCCTGAGTCCCCCTGATGTGCATTAAGTACAACTGTGCTTTTGTTGTTTACATCAAGGGTAATTTTTTGGTGTAATAAATTCATATTTCTCCTTTCAAATCTTCTGTTATTTGTTTTAGTTTTTGTTTTTTAAAGTCTATTACTCCACCGCTATATTTGCCGAAAATTTCATCAACCTCCATTTCGTCAAACATAGAGTAGTTTTCACAATAATCAATGTCGTAGTTGGTTCTACCCTCATAGCTCCAAGATGAGCCACCCTTTTTTTGAAAGGAATACTTACTGTCATAATCCCTCTCGTTATTCTGCCACCTGTCAGCCAAGGCTTTCCAATCCTCTATGGGCTTGCCCTTGTACTTCCAGCCAAAGGACTGATAGTGAAGAAAGAACTTGTTTACATCAAAGGTGTAATTTTTTTCCTTACAATATTTTTCAACATCATCAATTGTTGGAGTACAACTGTTACTACTCTGTATTGAATTATTCTGTCTTGTATTATCTGTATTGTATTGGTACTCATTTTCTGGTACCCCGGGTACAGTTTTTTTGGTACCCCCCTCCCCATTTTCGGGTACCCTATGCACCTTTTTTTCCGTAGGGGGTGCCTGTTTTTGGGTACCCTTTATTTTAGGTAATTTTTTGCCATTCTTAAAAATCCATTGTTCGTAGTTTTTGTTAATACCGAACATTTTGGCTGATGCTTTTGCACCTATTGAAAAAAGGACTTTATATTCCACCAGAGAATTAAGACTGCTTCTTACTGTCCTAATGGTGATACCTGTTCCCTTGGAAATATAGCTTGCTGTTAAAGTCCTTATATTTCTGTTGTAGCCATAGGTGTTGTACAGGACAAAGTGAACTATCCTTAGCTCGGAACCGCTTAATTCTGCCATATACAACGCCTTGTACAGCTCGTTTGCTATCCTTGTGTAGCCCTCCTCAAGAATTGGATTAGCAATAATTTTCCCTCTGTTATAGTTTCGTACCTTAATTCACAAAACCCTTTCAGAGGTTCCTCCTTTCATAAATTAGTAACCTAAAAAGTTACCCAACAAGTAAAAAAAATAGGCCTATGCCTATCTTTTCAAAAAAATCAAATATTTTATGCACCGTGAAAAACACCCAACGATGTATTGTTATTGCAGTAACTTATTAAGCTACTTATAATTGTACAGAGTTTTTAGTAACTTGTCAAGTTATTTTAACCCCATATTTCACAGCAAAATCACTTGACAGGTTACTCCCCTCTTGCTACAATTAATATAGTAAAGATTGAAAGAGTGATAGTTGTGACAGTTGGCGAAAGGATTAAGGAAACAAGAGAAAAGCAGGGTATAACCCAAATTCAACTGGCAAATGCTTGTAAGGTCAGCAAGCAAACCCTTTATAAATACGAGAACAACATAATAACAAACATTCCCTCTGACAAGGTGGAAAGTATTGCAAAGTGTCTAACCGTTTCTCCTGCCTACCTTATGGGTTGGGAGGAGTCCCCTGTAAATGACATTAAAGACATAAGATATGCGGCGTACCGGGAGCTTGAGGGGGAATCCGATGAGCTTATCAAGGATGTTATGGACTTTATAAGGTACAAAAAATCAAGGAAAGAATGATGTGAATGACATTAGAGGAGCTATACATACAATGCGACAAAAAAGGGATTGATGTATATTATTTTCCACTGAAAAGGAGCAGTGTAAAGGGCATAGCCCTACCTGACGGAACAATCGCCATGGATACGGACAAAATCAGCACAAGGACTGAAGAAAAGGAAGTTCTTGCCCACGAGCTTGCACATATAGAAACGGAAAGCTTTTACAATGTGTATTCTGACTGCAACATAAAATCAAAACAGGAGCGAAAGGCAGAAACCCACGCAATCAGAAAGCTGGTACCGCAAAACGAACTGGCAAAAGCAATAAAAGGCGGAACAACCCAGCTGTGGGAGCTGGCAGAGGAATTTGAAGTTTCCTGCCCCCTTATGAAAAAAGCAGTAGAATACTACAACACCCAACCCTCATTTTGTGAACTGTTGCAGTAAAAGCCTTTGCCCGGTGTCAAGGGCAGTCCTGCAAAACGCCCTGATGACTGTGGTGGCTATGCCTATGGTTTTGGCTTCATCTCATTATTTACTGTCTAAGGAAACGCTGAATAAATCACTTTACACATCTTGTGCGCATATTTTCTGCCGGTATGCCCAAAAAATCCTCGCAATACGTCAGTATTCCTGCGGTTTTTTGAACATACCGACAAAAAATCTGACAGCCCTTTCTGTGCAAATGATTTAATCAGTGTTTCCCTAAGTATTTACGGATTTTTTATTGGCTTTTTAATGTGTGGTAAAAAAATATATAATTTTTTATAAATTTTTATTTTTCTATTGCATTTTGGTTGCAATTTATGTTATATAATAAAATTATACAAGTAAATTATATTATAAACCTCTATATTTATTAGCATAAATTAAATTCGGTTCACAGTTACTGTATTTTTATACCTGACAAGAATGACGAAAAACACTTCAAAAAATATGGTAACATATTATATTTAAGAGGGTGAAAAAAATGAAAAAAGCCAAAAAATGTGGAAAAGTCTCATTAGTTTCTCTTCTTTGTCTTTTGATGCTGATTTGCTCTATTCCTATGGGCACAGCTACAGAACAAAGACCTTCAAGAAGTGTTGCCGATACAACACAGCTAAGGCAAAAGTATCTGAAAAAAGATGAGGCAACCAGAACCTTGTACCCCAACGGTGCAGTAATGTTTCCGCTCAGTAGTTCTGAACTGAAAATGAAGGAATTTTACTCCTTTGATGTGTTCAGACAGGGAGGAACAAAGGGCAAGGCGACTGTTAAGGTGAGTACAATTGACCTTACAGCCGAGTATGGTACAGATTACAATATCTATACCACTAACGAAATAAATGCAGACCCTGTAAAGGGTAAGGCAAACCCTTATTATGCTATACAAAATTATAGCTTTATCCCTGTTGAAGGAGAAACCGAAACAGAGTATAAGGCAGATGAGGACAGTGAAGAAAAAAGTGAGATGCGAAAGGCAATCAGCGAGTATAACGACACTGTCAACAACGAGGTAATGCCAACTTCATCTTCCTTTAATCTCACCTTTGAGGACGGAGAGAGCGTCAGGACAATTTACATAGAAACACTTAAAAGTAAGTATGTGCGTGACGACCTTCAGTTCTACCTATCGGTAAGCAATCCAAAGAATTGTGAGGTTGGAGAAGTAACCACATCTATGTTCACAATTAAGGAAGAAAGGGAAAAGCCTGAATCCTATGTTGCTGTTAAGGATGCAAAGGTTAATCCAAAGGCAGGAGAAGCCTATGTTAAGATTAACCGTACAGGTAACCTTGGCAAAACAGTAAACTTTACCGTAAAGACCAAAGAAGGCTCTGCAAACGGTGTTGAAAATTATAAATCTGTTTGCAAAAGCCTTACATTCCTGCCGGGTATGACGGAGATAAAACTGCCTGTTCCCCTTACCGACCCAAAGAATGAAACATACTTTAATGTAGTGCTTGAGGATGTTTCCGGTGCTAAGGTCAAGGACAACAGCGGAGAGGTGCTTATATCCTCCGGTGCAAGTACTCTAAAAAATGAAACAGGATACAGCAAAACAGACACAGGATATGGCACATACAAGATTGATAATATCCGAAATGTTGAACTTGTGGATTTGTCAAAGCTTGTAAAATCTCAGTTAATAGGTCACAAGGCAGATTCATCAGACCAGACCTTTAAATATTTAAGCAACAATCATATGAAAATCGGATACAACGGAGGAGCTTGGAACTGGTGGAACTATGCCATATCAGCAAGAACTCCTAATAAAGTAGAGTTAACAGGTGTTGATAAAATCCACATAGGATATAACAACAGCGGTGGCTCAACTGCCTGGGACTATGCCGCTGTTTATGTACATGACTGTGACCCCCTTGATAACGGCGACAGCAGTTGCAAGTGGATGAATAACCTTTCTGCAAGTAATGGTGTCAGTTGGAATCTCACCAATATAAGCTCATCTAAGCTGTACAAAGAGATTAATTTGCCGGATGATATTTTAGGAGAACGATTCTTGTTCTATATAGTACAAAAGGGTGCATTTGCAGGTAGTTGCGGTGTTGAGTTCTTTAATGAGGGCTATAACGGAACATCCTTTGAGAATAACACATATCTTTTGCTGAAAAAATATACTGTGAATATTAAAGATAATAACAACAGTGTTATGATGTACAGAGATGGAAAACTGCAGAGTGTGAAAAGCGAAGCATACTCAGACCTTGCCTTTAACTCACTGACAAGCAAAGCCAAGGTGACCAGTGTTGATATGTACAGAGGCGAAAGTACAAGTTTTTCCTATACTTTGGACAGTACCTTTAAGGGTAAGCTTAGAATTGTGGGATACCGCCTTTACAAGGACGGCGGTTATTCTTCAATAATAAGCTGTGACGGAGAACAGTTTACTCTTTCGGCAAAGCTGATAAGAGAAAATATGAAATACATTGGAAATAATACAATTAATGTACAGCCGGTTTTCCAGACTGTTGATTCCGATGTTCAAATTCAAAGCTACGAAAACTATGGTGCAGATGACGACAATACAGGTCTTTCTTTTAAGGAAAACAGCGACAAGACCTCAGGTGTTGTTACATACAATGAAAAAACAATAGGAACACTTAAATGGAACAGTACAAAAAGGGAAAATCAGAGCGATAAGTACAATGCCCTTGAGGGTGATGATATATCCTTTACATACACCCCAGACCCAAGCTGTACAGAAAAGTGGATACCATCATTTGTTGTGAGACAAAATGATAACGAGGATATGCTTTCAAGCACAACCCCACAGATTATTAACGCAACAAACAACAAATGCTCAGTAAGAATAGACAAGGGTCATGTACGCATAAGACCTATCTTTGAAAGAAGCGGTTTCACAAAGCTTATTGTCAAAAACCCTGGTGCCGGTCAGCAGTACACAGGAAAAGACACCTCCTTTGAAACGAAAGATAAATACACAGGAGAATCTACGGTAACAGGATACTACAATGGCTCAAATAAGGTGGATTTTTCAAAAAGTTATGTGGGAGATATTATTACATTCACCGCTTCTCCAAGAACAGGCTACAGAGCAAAGTGGCAGTACACAGACAGCACAACCTCAAAGGTGAAAACCTACTACGGTACAAACTTCTTCTATGCTGTACAGTATGCATATGAAGCAGAGGATAACTATGTAACACTTACCTTTGAGAAAACCGAAGGTATAGAAAGAGCGTCTGTAAGCGTTACAGGTAAGGTGCTTGCGAAAAACGGTAGTATAATATGCCCTGGTAGTGACGAGATAACCCAAAAGGATGAAGATTATGTTCCGGCAAAGAACAGTACTATTATGCTTGAAAGCTGTTTTACAAACTCAGACATAGCCGGTAATTTTATCCTGAAAAATCTGAATACCGACGACACTGGCATTAACGCCAATGCAAAAATTGATGTATCACAAGACGAGGTACACCGTTCACTTACCCTATATAACGGGCACTACTACATCACCGATATTAAGATTGAGGATTGCTTAAGCCAGGACAAAACTTCCCTAAATCTGGACATAAGACTGCCGTATCAGACATACGGAATAACACCCACGGGAGTTACTGTAACAGATTCAACAGGTATTACCTATTCTTCATCAGTTACACTTTATGACAAGACTGTTTATTCCATAAAGGTTGATTTTGACCGCAGTAGCGAAAGCACAGATAAGCCTGTAAATATGGTTACTTTTGTGGTTGAAAGAGATGGTCTTGATGTGGAAACCTTTAATGAATATATTGATGCAGATTCTTCAACAGTTACATTAAAAAAGCCTTTGTGTGAGTCTGTAAAATCCCAAGATAAAATATTTGTGGAATTCTACAATGTTGACGGAGATAAAAAAATCCAGAAATCCTACGGAAGATTTGAAACAGGGCTTACATTTACACCGTCCTATATAGAGGATAATACAATTTATGCTCCTGACCTTGGTGCAGAAAGCGAGGCAACAAAAAGCACATCTTCTCTGCCAAATCCAACGGTTGCAGCCGAAGCACCCCTTGTTGGTTCAATCAGTCCAAGCTTTTCTGTTAAAGGCTTTTCACCTATCATTAAAGTGGGCAAAACAGAACAGCAGTATGACGGAAACGACATTTACAACATAACCCTAGGTATTCAGTTTGAAAAATCCAAGGATACTAAGGGTAAAGAGTGGGAAAGCACATCTCTTTCCGATCAGGTTGATAATTTGCAGAAGAAACTCGACGCATTCTCTAAACTTTGGGAAGGTCGAAAGGATAAGCAACAATTTCAGAACCTTAAAGACGGTATGGATTTAAAAACCTCTACAAGCGTTACCTTTACTGCTATGTTCACAATGCAGCTGGACTTTTACTATGATGAAAGCGATGAAATGTGTTTTCTAGACTCCTTTGCCGTCATTTCAGGAAGTGTATCCTTCAGGGCAAGCAAACCGTTCTTCATATATTGCATACCCTGTTATGTGTTCTTTAACATCTCCGGAACAGTTACAGGAAAGTACGGTGCATTCCCCGATAAGCCATACACAGGTGACGGAAAAGCGGATTATTTGTACAGCGATGAGCTTGCCGACCCTAACAAATATAAATCCTGGGGTGTCACCAACTTTGACCTAAATATCGGTATGGGAGTTGGCGTAGGAGTTGACGGACTTATGGGCGTAAATGTACAAGGTTCTATTGACTTTAACAATACTGTAACCGGAGTATTTAGGGAGGCCAGAGGTACCTTAGGCTTGGATTTAAGTGTAAATATTGACCTTGCTGTGTTCTCCGTTTCCAGGTCAATAGTAGGAACCGAGTTTGAACTGTACGACACAAGGAATAATACAACTCAGCAGGTTGAAAAACTTGCACTAAACGCTCTTGGAAGCAGTGATATGCTAGAAAAAACAAAGCTCAAGGATTTGGAGCTTAGCACAGAGAGCATTTCCGCTGCAAACGACAATTTAGCCTCAAGGGCTCTGAAAAGCAAGGAAATGTCTGTTCCGTCAGAGGACACAACATATCCGGGTATTGCAGAAATTTCCGACGGTGTGTACTTTGTTGCCTCCCCTATTCAGGCTGAGGGTGAAACGGTGGCAAAGATGAAGTATATGATTTACGACTTCAACAATGACACCGTAAGTGAGCCTGCCGATTTGCTTAGCGCAATTAAAAAGGATACCGCATCAGACACCGAATCGTTAGAATTGGCAACGGAGGATTCCAAAAGTCTTACATGTGACTACGACTATACCTTCTGTGACTGTGGCAAGGATATTCTCCTTGTTTGGCAAAACATAGACATCACAGATTGTTCAAAGGGAGAATACGAAGAGGTTCTGATGACCACAAAGATTAAGAGTGTTTTCTATAACAAGGAAACAGGAAAATTCCACGACTACAACGAAATCTTGGATGGCGACGACAATGTAATCTGCTCTCCTTATGCTGTTTGCAACAAAAAGACCGGTACAGCCGAAATTTTCTACAAAACAGTAGATTTCAGTCAGGTTACAGATAACACATCCTTAAATGATGTATATGAAATCCCTGAAATTCTCAATGTGTCAGCATGCAACATAAACAACAGCGATATTGTTTGGAGTACTCCGGACGAGATTAAAATGAACGAAAAGAGCATTGCTTCCTGGGACGCTGTTCCTTACGGAAACGATATAATGATAACCTATGTTTCTGAAGATGATACTTCCTTATCCGGCAAGGGAGTTGACATAGGAAGTGATGCAAATGTTATTATGAGCAGTGCTACAGATGAAGATACACAAACAAAGAATAAGATGTATATTGATACCCTTACCTATGACGGAGATAAGGTAACACAAGGAGATTCAATTTTGATTTCTGACGAAAATCACTCTGTTTCTGCTCAACAGTTTGCAAAAATTGATTAAGACAATACTGAAAATACACTTCTTTTCTTTAAGTCAGACGGTGTTTGCGGATATCAGAACATTGACAACCTTATATCCCAGCAGGTTTATACAGACTCCAAAGGACAAAAGAGAATCAAGAGCGATGCAATGTCGCCTTTGTCAATTACTGATTTTGACGAAGACGACAATTCAGTTGGCGATGATTTATTAGTAAGGTACAATGAAAACACAGGCAAAATTTATGCTCTGTGGGTTCAGAACGAAGGAACAGAAGCACAAATTTGTGTACGAGAGCTTACTGTTGATGGAGTTGATACCTACACAGAAAGACCAGTTTTTGACGAAAGCGGAAATGCAACCTATGACAGTGACGGAAATCCTGTTATGACAGAGCTGGACACCCCTGTAAATGTTATCAGAGGCATTTGGGGTAAAAATGCCTACCTTACCCAAGGTGGAGTTAAGGGTACAGACAGCGGAAAGTTTAAGGAAAATGTTGAAGCTGTAGTCCTTGACAACGGTAATATTTTGGCTACATATAATGCCTATGACCTTAAATTTACAAAGGTTCCTGACAGCGACAACGATAAGGTTGAGGCTGTGAATAATCAGCTTGTGGTAGGTGTTTACGATACTTCACCAAGCTACGAATTCCCAACCGGCGAGGAAAACGAGGCAATATCATTCTCCAACCAATGTCCTAATGCCGGAGAAACAGTTGATGTTTCTGTTCTTGCTAAAAACACCGGCGTGGACACAGGCAGAGATGTGAATATTAACCTTTATGTGAATGATGAACTGTATCAGACCTACTCAGTGGACTCCTGGTATGCAGATGAGGAACAGGAGTTTACAACCTCCTATCAGGTTCCTGAGTGTACAGACCCAAGTACAATTTCAATGTATTCTACCATAACAGATGGAGAGAATGTTCTTCAGAAGTCGGAGGAATTCAAGTTTACAAATACCTCAAAGGTTATAATCACAGGGGGAACAATAACTCCTGTAAAATATGTTACTGATG
>JAXESA010000016.1:0-4660 GCA_034116205.1 Ruminococcus sp.
CTCGTAGCTGTTTTCATCATTATCATCAAAATACGGCCAGTCGTTCGCTAATGTATCACCACGACGTACTTTGATGTTGGACGGATTGATGCCGCGCATAACAAGATTCATTCGCGTCAGGTTGAAGGTTTCCTGAATCAGTTCCTGCGCATAGTAAGTGATATTGCCGCTGTCTTGCAAATACTTTTGCACGCTTTGACCGATGTTGATAAGCAGAGAACCCGATCCGCTGGTTGGATCGAGAATATTAATTTGCTCACGGTCACGCAAATGATGGGCTACAATTTCAGACATCAATATCGAAATCTCGTGCGGCGTGTAAAATTCTCCGTCCTTCTTACTGTTGGACGCAAAGTTCTTCAGCAGGAACTCATAAATAAATCCGAGTACATCGTAGCCCTGATTTTCGTCCATAGGAATACGGCTGACTATATTTATGATGTTCTTGATATGAGAAGTCTGATTGCTGATGGATCCCATTTTGCTCAGTTTTTCAGACAAGGATTTGAAAATCTCATTGAAAAGCTTTTGATGATCGGGATTGCTGCCAATATTTCTGACAAATGCATTTAGGGCGTCAGTTACATCAGACACCGTAAAAGTTGCTGTGTGATCCTTCCAAGTAGAGAAAAGGTCTTTATAGGCAATAAAATATCCAAGGTGATCTTTGCACTGCTGAACGGTTTCACTATCTTCTTCCGTCAGTTCCTCTGCCATAATCTCCATAGTCCAATCCTGTTTCTTTAGGTAAGAAACTTCATTTTCGGAAACAAAACGGTAGAAGATAAAACCTAATATAATATCCTTGTACTCAACGGCAGAAATTGATCCACGCATATCGTTGCAGGTATCCCAAATTAATGACGCTAATTGCTGTTTGTTCATTTTTTAACTCCTTTTTATCGTACCAAAGTTAGGTGATTCTTTGTGTTGAAACTTTTATTTTTCTTCCGGTACGAACTCCATAATGTCGTCTATCGTGCAATCCAGCGTTTCGCAAATTTTGCCTAAGACTTCAGTAGAAACATCCTTACCCTGCGAAAGCTTGCTCAATGAGTAATGAGTAAGCTGAGCTTCTCGCTCAAGGTCGCATTTCTTCATATCCTTGTCTATGAGCAACTTCCAGAGTTTTTTATAACTTACAGCCATGCTTCAACCTCCTAAATAGAATACTGAATAATTATATACAAATTATAACATAATTTTTGACATAATTCAATTGGATTTGATGATTTTCATACTTAATATCTGATTTTTTATTATTTTAAAATAAAGAACATAAATTATTTGAAAACAACAATTGTTTTGGACACTTATCTTTTTTCGCATTTTTAGGGATGGCTTTTTTGCATAATCTTTTTGCCGTATCAGCATCACAAATCCGTGATCGTCGGATATCTCGTTGTAGTGTAGAGGATTGATGGGATTCTCTCTTGGCTGCATAAAAAAACAGGGAGGTCTCCACATTTTGGGGGATGTTGCAAAAAAACATAATTTTAAATACCCTCATGACAAAATGATTGAATTATCAAAGAGAATCAAAAAAATTGTTGATGATAAATCTCGTTACACAGACTGGGCAACGCGTGAAGATATAAAAGCAAATCTTCAGGTTGATTTAATTCTTCTTCTTGATGAGTTTGGTTATCCTCCTGTTACAATTGATGATGTTTATAAAGAGGTTCTTGAGCAGGAAGAAAACTTTAGGAAGTATGCAAAGTAGGATAACCAATCCCTCCATTGACGGATGGGACGGTTTTCCCACTTGCTTATACTCATTATTCAAACTTAATAAATAGTATCAAGAATAAGATTTGCCCCTAATTTGAAGCCTTTGCAAAATGCTTGAAATTCTGTTAGGTCTGATAGTTGTAATTGGGCATCTCTGTATTTTTCAAATAGGTGGATTTGTTCTTTAGTTAGGGTTTTGTTAAGTGTTTCTTCAATTTTTATTATTTGCATTAGGAGGGCGTCGTTTTCGCTGCCTTTTCTGAACTCCATTTCATTTGGTTTGATTTTTCCATAATATAAATCTTTTATTGTATTCATTTGTTACACTTCCTTTGATATGATTTTATCCCCTGAGAGCGTTTCTCAGGGGATTGTTTTTAGAAATTACTTGTTTTTTAGAAATTCCAATGTATCTGGATGACTCTATCCGTTCTATTGCCGCCAACTTCTATGTAGTCGATTAGTGTCTGTACTGTGTATCTGTCAAGTTCCTTAATATTCTTAAATTCGTTGATTATCACCTTTACATTTTCGGCATGTTCCTGTCGTTGGTTGATTTTATCAATTTCATTATTAAGGGTTTCCAGTTGTTTCTGTAGAGACTTTTCCTGTTCTTTACAGTCTTCGCTAAGTACAGAGAAATCCTCCGGTGATAGTAGTCCGTCAGATTTATCATAGTACAGATTTTTGAACCTGCTTTTAACTTTTGAAAGTTCTTTGTTAATCGAGCTTATCTGCTTTGTGATACGCTCTTTTTGTGATTCACCTTGTTTGGCGAAATTTAGTTGTGTCTCAATAACAGAGTCATCAATATAGGATTCGTATAGCTTACGGATTTCCTTTAGAACTGCCTTTTCTAATACAGAGGCAGAAATATATGTACCGTCACATTTTGCCGGTGCAATAAAATGAGTATGGCAGGTATAGTACCTTTTATGGCTTGTGACCTGTGAACGCATTGAACTGCCACAACGCAGACAACGGACTTTGTTGGCGAATATAGTTGCCTTTCCTGTCTTTGTTGAACGGGTGTTGTTTGCCATGCTTTCTTGTACAAGATAAAAGGTTTCCGTATCTATAATAGCCTCATGAGTATTTTTTACCACATCCCAATCATCCTTTGGCTTAATCCTCTTTTTAGAGGACTTGTACGAGATATTTTCGGTTTTGCCTTGAACGGTGTTGCCAATATAAACCTGATTTTTTAGAATCCTTTGAACTGAAAAGGGTGACCAAATATCAGAACAATCACCATGGAAGGATTGTCCTTTACTCTTTTTGTATGTAGAGGGGTTTGGTATTCTTTCCTCATTGAGTTTTTTCGTAAGTGTGTTTACGCCGTAGCCTTTAAGATATAGGTCAAAAATATGCTGTACAATTTCGGCAGCTTCCTTATCAATAATCAAATGATTCTTGTTCTTTGGATCCTTAATATACCCAAACGGTGCAAAGGCTCCTACCCATAAACCTTGTTTCCTTTTTGATGAAAGAGTTGCCTTTATATTTTCGGATAGGTCTTCTAACATCCATTGATCAACCATAGAGTTGATTTGTCTTGATTTTTTGTTTGACTTATTTTCGCTATCAGCGTTATCAACTAAACCTACAAATCTAATGCCCCAGATAGGGAATAGGGTGTTTATGTATTTTTCAACATACTCCATATCCCTTGCAAATCTTGACTGGGTTTTGCAAAGAACAATGTCAAATTTGTGCTCTTCAGCATCTCTTATCATTTTATTAAATTCAGGTCTTTCCCTGTCAGAACCGGAGAAGTCCTCATCATTATAAATGTGATAAACAGACCAGCCTTCTTTTTTGCAATGAGATAGAAGCATAATTTGTTGGTTAATTATACTTTCTGAATTGTCATTCTTGTTTGTTTTTTCTCTATCCTCTTTAGATAGCCTTACATAAATTGCAGCCTTTGGCACTATGATCTCCTTTCTAAAGAATTAGGGGCTATTGCTAGTTTTAATCATTTGCAACAACCCCTTTGCTATACTTTTATTTATTACTTTGATTTATTAATCTTACGAACAGCTTGTTGATGTTCTCTTTGATATCATCCTGATTATCGGTCTTAAAATAGTTGGTTGTCTTAACCACATTTAATCACCTCTCAGTAATAATTATTCAGGTAGAGTAGAAATAATATCTATTCTATATAGCCAAATTATCAGGAGCAGTATCAATAAGATTGTTAGTAATTAATTTTGAGGGCTTTTTCCTCCTTGAAAGGATTTCGGTTGCCTGAGGAGAAATATTTGCAAATCTATACCATATAGGGATAGATGAATTGTTAGTGTTAGTTTTGCAGTAGTGTAGGGTAGCTAAATTATCTTTGTATGTAGTATTGCTCATTTTTTACCTCCTGGTTTTATAATTCTTAATAAGAACTAAATATGCAGGGCGATCAAATAATTCATTCCTCCTTATAGATCTAAGTATATCCCCGTATATTTTCAACTCTATAATATGCAACCATATTAAGTGAGTTGAACACCAAAAAGTACATCATCCTTTCTGTTATAAAATTACCCGTTTCACTCCTTTACTTTTGGTTTTTATGATTATATACTAATAATATCATAAGTTGAATTGAGGGTATGGACATGGGGTATGCGAAAAAAACTTATTTGGAATTAGTAGAGGATTTATATAATATTGTTTATTCAGACGAATTAAATAATTACTATGAGGAAAAATGGAACATAAAAGGGTTTATTTATAATTTGTTTTTAACTCAAGAAAGTGATAAAAATGATTGGGATTCACTAAGAAATATCAATAACAAGGAAAGGTTTTTCAAAAAAGAATATATTATAAATTTTATATATAATTATATGCATGGTGATGATGGTATGTGTTCTCTTTTTCCTGTTATTTCCGGTGAAAACGATGAATATGATGAATATTATGAAGAGTA
>JAXESA010000017.1:0-2292 GCA_034116205.1 Ruminococcus sp.
CCTGTTGCTATGTTTGAACCTTTGAGAATAAACTCAATGGCAGGCACAAAGCATTCGTACCAAGCTTTGCCCATTCTTTCGTAAATCACAGGGTTTCTATACATAAGAGAGGCAACATTGTTTGTATTATTTCTGCCACCCTTGTAGGTTACAAAAAGTCCTGTCGGCTTTTCGTAGTCGTGAACACCCATATTGTAAAGGTCGCCTGAAACACCCTTTGCATTGCCAAGGGAATTGTCGTAATCCCAAGTTGGAGATGCGTAGAATTTGTACTTTCCGTTTTCGTCAGGCTTATACACAAAGTAGAATGAGCCAACACCGGCATCCCAGTTTTTGCCAAGTTCATTGATGAGGGTCATCTTTGCAAAGGAGTCTATGTCAACAAGCTGTGAAAGTTTTGTTGAATTGTTCTTTAGTGCGTTATACATCTCTGTAAACTTTTTCGAGATGTATGATTTAACCTCGTTGTAATATTGGTCGGCAGATGTAAGCTCCGGCGCAATTACTGTCAGGTTGTTGTCACCTGCCCAAAGGTGAAAGTCGTCAGATTCATAACCACCGTCAATCTTAAATGCAAAGGCAAAGTCACTTGCCAAAGTTCCGTCACTCTTAAGGTAAATCATCTGCTGAAATGTCACCGATTAAGTAACCGCTGCCAACCTCAACCTTCTCGCACATTTGGTATGAACCCATATAGTCGCCGTTGATGTAGAAATCGGAGTATCTGCTGTCGGGGCTGTATGTAAGTCCTACCTGATCGCCAAGGTCGAAAAGCAGTCGGTTTCTTGTAAGGGAATCCTCCTGATAGTTTGCAACCATACTGAACTTCTTTGACTTTTCCATACCGGCAATTTCAACAGCCGAATTAAAGTTGATGTTAAAGGACTTTTTACTTTTGCCCCAAGAGGTGTTTCCTCTGCCCTTAATTTTCTTGATAGGAGTATTGGCAATATTTCCGTCCTTGTCGGTAACAGCACCTGTTGCCTTGGCATAGTTTGACTTTTGCTGACACAGGTATGTGTAGAGATCCATTCCATCAAAGCTGTCGCTGTTATTTACATATACAGCACATTCGGCACTACTGCGCATAATCTTTAATTTATGTTTTGCACCGCCTGCTGTAACATCATATGTGGTGTTTGGAGTGTAAGGCATAGTTACTGTGGAATTTGCAGGGATAGTCACACTGCCCACTGTAACATCAGTTTTAAATGTGTTGTAAATGTCAACGCTTGTTTCACTTGCAGATGATGGCAAAAAGAAGTAGTAAGTACCGTTTGAAGTAAAATTACCTTCTCCATCCCTTTTGTGTTGCCAACATTGCCAAGCCTCTGTGTCCTCGCTGTTACCGCTTACACCATGTGCATAAAGGTTGTTGTCCTTGGCATAACTCAGCTTTAGGCTGTCTCCGGTAACACTGATTGCACCGCTTACTGTTGTTTCGGCAAAGACAACATTACCCACAACAAGGGTTGTGAAAATCAGAGTTAATGTGAGAATGATTGATAATGTTTTTTTCAGCATAATTTTTCCTCCTTATATTTTTATATAGTTATTAATTCTATATGCTAATTATATACCTATTTACTGATTAATTCTTGAATTTTTTGTAAATAATCATAAATTATTTTAGTGAAATAACAGGCAAAACACCACACCGTTAGACAAAGTTAAATAGAGGTGGTATAATCAATTTGGTGATTCTATGAAAGTAAGCAATATTAATAATTTGAAAAATGCCCTTAATTCCAGGGAAAAGGAAATTGACTTTTTCGGTAGTGACAGCGAAAAGGTGATTAAGTGCAGTCTGTTAAGCACAATCGTTTTTGTAGGCTATATATTACTTATTTTGGGTGCTGTTTTCACCCTGACCTTTGGCATATTCCTCTTTTTTTCAAGGGATATTTGGGTGATAGCCTGTTTCGGGTCAGGTGTTTTTGCACTGCTTTTTGCCTTTACCCTTTTGTTCACACTAAAGGCAATACAAAAAATCCCCCTGTCACTTTCAATAAAAATGAGAAAATACACCCTGAACAAACAAAATGGTCAGGTGCTTTTAAAGAGGAAATAGATAATAATATATTACAACAGTTGTCACTTGTCTTATGGAACTCTTCACTCTTCACTCTTCACTCAAAACTAAAAACTAAAAACTAAAAACTCAAAAAGGTTGTTTCCTCTTGCGAAACAACCTTTTTTTACTATATATATTTACTTGTAGCTTTAAGACGAGCCATTGCTCTTGAGAGTGAGGCTTGGGAGTGGTGGTATTCCATTTGACTTCGCTTTTGG
>JAXESA010000018.1:0-5039 GCA_034116205.1 Ruminococcus sp.
CTATATGAAAGGCATCGACCACAGCTACTATTACGAGGGTTATACAACATTTAAGACAGAAGAATTGTAAAAACATACTCCCCATCGCTTAAAAAATACAGTGATGGGGAGATTATTATTCATTATTATTCATTAACACAATCAACTAAAAACAAACACTATCCCGGCAATAAGCATTACAAGTCCTATAATTACACACAGAACAGGTGCCAGAAAAGTATAGTCGTTTTCGTCACTTCTATTAGTATAATTCAGATGTACACCCCAGCAGGATACACCGGTGAGTAACGCTCCGACTATTATGAACAAGACTGCAATAACGCTGTTTCTGCCACTTTTATCAATTTGTGTTAGCAAGGAGAACACCCCAATTACTACTGCAACTATAACTACCTTAATTACAATACTTTTCTTATTTTTAGGTGGTTTACCTGTACCCCCACCGCCTTCACCGAGAAAAACTCCGTAAGAAATCAAATCTTCCGTTCCATCGTCAAAATTTTTATCATTCCAATCCATAACAACCTCACACATCAAAATAAATTCTTTACCTCTCCCCTATACAATTAATCTATTTGGTCTGAAAGAATTATTATAAAACAAGTATATAATTTGACAATTCCTAAGTCAATATCTAATAAATGACTGTACTAAAATTGGGACAATAAAAATCAAAATATTAATTAATATAAGTATCGCAAAGGTAAATCCCATTTATGGTACAGTTAATATGTTATATTTGTACTATAAGATATTGAGAAGGTGATATTATGAAAACAATAATAATTTTTCCATAAGATTATTTTAGCAGAAACCAGCCTGATAATGAATTATGCCATGTATTAGTAGTAAAAAATAAATAAAATTTTGAATAAATTTCAAATAATAATATTTATTTTGTTGAATCAGTTGGTAATAAATGCTATAATATCAAATAAGTAATAATTTATATGTGATTGGAGGTATATTATGACGAATGGTAAAAGAAAAATTGATATGATGACTAACAGATATACCGTTTCTAAAACAATTAAAATGAAGTTAATACCCATAGGCGCTACTATGGATAATTTCAACTCAAATATGCTGTTAGAAAGCGATACTGAAAGAAAAGAAAATTACGCAAAAGTGAAGTTGTTGATAGATGAATATCATAAACAATACATTGAAGAAAATCTTTCTAAAGTAACTTTTTTGGAGAATCTTAAGCCATACGCTGAAGAGTATTACGGCGAAAAAGATAAAGACAAAATGAAAGAGCTGGAAGGAAAATTGAGGAAAGAAATTGTCCTTTTTCTTACCCAGTCAAAAATCTTTGGTGATATGTTTAAAAAAGAAATGATCACCAAACTATTACCTGATTTTATCTCATCAGAGGAAGATTTAGAAATAGTAAACTCTTTTTCAAAATTTACAACCTACTTTACAAACTTTTTTCAAAACAGAAAAAATATGTACACAAGTGAGGAACAGTCAACCGGCATTGCTTACAGGTGTATTAATGATAATCTACCAAAGCATCTTGATAATATTATTGCATACAGAAAGGCAAAGGAAAAGTTGCCCCAAGATGTTTTAAGTAACTTGAATATGGATTTTCAGGGCTTGTGTGGAACGACTATTGATGATGTATTCACAGTAGATTATTTTGTTTTTGTTCTTTCTCAATCCGGCATTGAAAGATATAACGAAATAATTGGCGGTTACACTACCGTTGACGGCAAAAAGACTAAGGGTATTAATGAATACATAAACCTCTATAATCAGACTGCTGACAAGAAAGATAGAATACCAAATATGAAACCTTTGTATAAGCAGGTTTTGAGCGATAGGGAAAGCATATCATTTATACCAACAGCATTTGAAAATGATAATGAATTGATTAGTGCTGTATATGACCTTTACAACACTGACAGACCGGAGGATGATTTTGTTTCAATCAAAACTGTAACAAGTGATATACTTGATATTTTTGAAAATTTCAACCAGTATTCTCTTGATGGTATCTATATTCAGAGTGGAGCACCGGTTACAGATTTATCCAATGGTATGTTTAGTTCATGGTCATATATTAGAGATTTATGGAATAAGAATTACGACTTAACGAATAAACCTAAAAGAATTAAAGATATTGAGAAATATGAGGATAAAAAAGCAAAAGAATATAAAGCAAATAAATGTTTTTCTTTGGGCTTTTTCCAAGAATTAATTGATAAGGAAATGACCTCTTCCTCTATTTGTTCTTACTACAAGGAAAATGTGATTAAATTAATCAATGACATTAATTCAGCTTATAAGGAAGCTGAAACTATACTTGAAAATGAATATGATAGTGAAAACAATAGTCTTAAAAAGGATGAGCAGTCAGTTGCCTTAATTAAGAACTTCCTTGATTCAATCAAGGCTTTAGAATATTTCATAAAACCTTTGGCAGTGGATAGTAAGGAACAGAATGTCAATGAATTATTCTATGGAAAATTCACCCCACTATTTGACGGACTTAGGAATGTAGATCATCTTTATGACAAGGTTAGAAACTATGTTACTCAAAAACCGTATTCCACAGAGAAAATCAAGCTCAACTTTGAGAATCCTCAATTTTTAGGTGGATGGGATAGGAACAAAGAAAAAGATTATCGTTCTGTTCTTTTAAGGAAGGATGATAAATATTATCTGGGTGTAATAGATAAGAAGAATAGCAAAATCTTTGAAGATGTTAAGACTACCGAAGATGAAGATTGCTACGAAAAAGTTGTTTACAAACTTTTGCCTGGTCCCAACAAAATGTTGCCAAAAGTATTTTTTGCAAAATCCAATGTTGAATTTTTTGCTCCCTCTGAAAAAATAAATACGCTGTATAAGAAGGAAACATTTAAAAAAGGCAAAAATTTTAATATTGACGATTGCCATAGTCTTATTGATTTTTATAAGGAATCGTTGGCAAAGCATCCTGATTGGTCTGAATATAATTTTGAATTTAAGGATACAAAAGACTATAAGGACATTGGTGAATTTTATAAAGATGTCAAGGAACAAGGTTATAAGATTTCGTTTACTAAAGTTCCTACATCATACATAGACGAACTCGTTGAAAAAGGAAATCTGTATTTATTCCAAATTTATAACAAAGATTTTTCAGAACATAGCAAGGGTACGCCTAATCTTCATACCCTTTATTTCAAAATGCTGTTTGATGAAAGAAACCTAAAGGATGTTGTTTATCAGCTTAACGGCGGTGCAGAGATGTTCTATCGCCCTGCAAGTATAAAGGAAAAGGATATTGTTGTACACAAGGCGAATCAACCTGTGAAAAACAAAAATCCTCACACCGATAAAACACACAGCACCTTTGAATATGATCTCATTAAGGATAGGAGATACACTAAACCTCAGTTTTCTCTTCATCTTCCAATTACACTTAACTTTAAGGCAAAGGGAGAAGTTAAGATAAACGATAGGACAAGAACACTTCTTAAAGAATGTGATGATAATTATGTAATTGGCATTGACCGAGGCGAAAGACATCTGCTTTATGTTACTGTAATTAATAGCAAGGGCGAAATTGTCCAGCAGTATTCCCTCAACAAAATTGTTAATGAGTACAACGGTAAGAATCATACTGTGGATTACCATGAACTGCTTAACAGAAAAGAAGAGGAACGCAAAAAGGCAAGACAAAACTGGACAACTATTGAAAATATCAAGGAACTGAAAGAGGGCTATATAAGTCAGGTTGTGCATAAAATCTGTCAATTAGTTGTAAAGTATGACGCTATAGTTGTAATGGAGGATTTGAACTCCGGATTCAAGCGAAGCAGAACAAAGGTTGAAAAACAAGTGTATCAAAAGTTTGAAAAGATGCTTATTGATAAGCTTAATTATTTGGTGGATAAACAACTTGCACTGGAAGAAAAAGGCGGTATTCTTAACGCTTTTCAGTTAACTAATGAGTTTGACAGTTTTAAAAAAATGGGGCTACAGAACGGTTTTATCTTCTATATTCCGGCTTGGCTTACCAGCAAAATTGATCCTGTAACAGGATTTGTTGATTTACTAAAGCCACGCTATAAGAGTGTTAGTGAATCAAAGGATTTCATTTCAAGGTTTGATTCAATTTCTTATAATGAGGAAGAAAACTACTTTGAGTTTGACTTTAATTATGATAATTTCCTTAGGGGAACAACCTCTTACAGAAAAAATTGGACCCTGTGTACAAATGGCGAAAGAATAAAAACTTTCCGAAACCCTGATAAAAATTCTGAATGGGACAGCGTTACTGTAAACTTAACCGATGAATTTATTAAGTTGTTTAACGACTATAACATTGATTATCATAAAGGTAACTTAATTGATAGCATTCTCAGTCAGGACAAAAGGGATTTTTACGAAAGATTTTTAAAACTCTTGTCATTGACTTTGCAAATGAGGAACAGCATAATAAACAGTGAAGTTGACTATCTCATTTCTCCTGTAAAAGACAAAAACGCCAAATTCTACGACAGCAGAAATTACAACGACTCCTCCCCACTTCCTGCCAATGCAGACGCCAACGGTGCCTATAATATAGCCAGAAAAGGTCTGTGGGCAATTAATCAGATAAAAGAGGCTGAGGATATAACCAAGGTTAAACTGTCCATTTCAAATAAACAATGGCTTGAATTTGCACAATCAGGAGATATGCGTGATTGATGAGTGAAAACTCAATATCTATATCTAAGGAAACACTGATTAAATCGTTTGTGCATATTGCGCCGTCAGATTTTTTTGGACAGACTGACGGAAAATATGCAATCAAGATGTACAAACAATCTTATGATGTGATTTATTCAGTGTTTCCCTATTTCTTCCTGCAAAATTCAGAAGTTTGGTTATGCAAGCAACGAGGACGATGAGTTGTTGATTGTAACTTGATTTTGCAAACCTATTGTATTAATATTTATTATGGTTATTAAAATGGTAATATGGTTTAATTTATTGTTATTATGTGTCAATTACAAAAATGATTTAAATGTAGTTTTTGTAAATATATACAATGTTAG
>JAXESA010000019.1:0-9603 GCA_034116205.1 Ruminococcus sp.
CCTCTTGTTCGTGTTATGCTTGAGGGCGAGGATTATCAGGAAATTTCTGTTTTGGCTGAAGAGGCTGCAAGTGTTGTAAGGGAAAGATTGGCTTAATGAGAGTAGCAGATAAATGGCAGGATTACGAGCTTATTGATTGCTCCGACGGAGAAAAGCTGGAGCGTTGGGGAGAGGTAATCCTCATACGACCCGACCCCCAAATAATTTGGCACACCCCAAGGAAAAGCCCATTGTGGAAAAAGGCTCACGCAAGGTATTTCCGCAGTAACAAGGGCGGTGGAGAATGGCAAATATATCGTAAAATCCCAAAACAGTGGTCTGTAAAGTACGGAGATTTACTTTTTAATGTAAAGACAATGGGCTTTAAGCATACGGGAATTTTCCCCGAACAGGCTGTAAATTGGGATTTTGCAAGGAATAAGATAAAGGAAGAAAACAGAGAACTAAACATCCTTAACCTCTTTGGCTACACAGGGTGCGCCACCCTGTCCTGTATGAAAGCAGTTGCAAAGGTTTGTCATGTTGACGCATCAAAGGGTATGGTGCTTTGGGCAAAGGAGAACGCAGTTACAAGCGGTATAGCAGACAAGCCTGTAAGGTGGCTTGTAGATGACTGTATTAAGTTTGTAGAGAGGGAAATCCGCCGTGGTCACCACTATGACGGAATAATAATGGACCCTCCCTCATACGGACGAGGACCAAACGGAGAGGTTTGGAAGTTAGAGGACAACCTTTATTCTCTTATAGAATTATGCGAAAAGGTTTTGTCCGATAATCCCGTATTTTTTATCCTAAATTCATACAGCACAGGACTTTCAGCCGGTGTTATGGAATATATGCTTGGAGCGATTTTAAAGCCAAAGTTCGGCGGTAGGGTTAGCTCTGACGAAATAGGGTTAAGGGCAAGTGACTCCGGTCTTGTATTGCCCTGCGGTTCAACTGCTATCTGGGAGAAATAGTTGTTGACATATTGGAAGAAATGGAGAATATATGAGTTTTATTTCTGTGGAGAATGTGTCGTTTCATTACGACAACAACGACCCCGAAAGATTAATAACTGAAAATGTAATAGAAAACCTTAATATGAAGGTTGAAAAGGGCGAGTTCCTATGTGTTCTTGGTCATAACGGCAGTGGAAAAAGCACCCTTGCAAAGATGTTTAACGCAATGCTCCTTCCAACTGAGGGCAAGGTGTATGTTGACGGTATGGATACAAGTTACGAAAGCCTTTGCTTTAAAATAAGGAGTAATGTGGGACTTGTCCTGCAAAACCCTGACAATCAGCTTGTTGCATCTGTTGTAGAGGAGGACATAGCCTTTGGACCCGAAAACCTTGGAGTACCCCCAGAGGAAATCCGCCAAAGGGTGGACTCTGCGCTAAAGGCGGTTGATATGTATGACTACCGCAAAAATGCCCCCTACAAGCTTAGTGGAGGACAAAAGCAGAGGATAGCCATTGCGGGAATCCTTGCTATGGAGCCAAGGTGCATAGTTCTTGACGAGCCAACTGCAATGCTTGACCCACGAGGCAGGCAGGAGGTTATGGAAACCATAACAAGGCTTAACAAGGAGCATAACATAACCGTTGTGCTGATTACCCACTATATGGACGAGGCTGTACTTGCCGACAGAGTTATTGTTATGGACAGCGGAAAAATCCTTACACAGGGTACACCCAATGAGGTTTTTTCACAGGTGGATTTGCTAAAGGAACATTCCCTTGATGTGCCACAGGCAACAGAAATTTGCCACAGACTTAAAAATATAGGAGTAAACATTAGTGAACTGCCCCTTGATGAAGAGGGCTGTGTCAACGCTCTGTGGGAGGTGCTGAAATGAGTGCAATAATCAGTACCGAGAATCTTTCAATGACCTACGGAGAAAATACCCCATTTGAAAAGAGAGCAGTAAATAACCTTAATATAGAAATAAACGAGGGTGAGTTTTTAGGAATTATCGGTCATACAGGCAGTGGCAAAAGCACCCTTGTACAAATGCTGAACGGACTGATTACCCCAACAAGTGGTAAAGTCCTGTTAAGGGGTAAGGATATTAACGAAAACAAAAAGGAGCTAAGAAAGGTTCGTTTTCAGGTTGGTATGGTTTTTCAGTACCCCGAATACCAGCTTTTTGAAGAAACTGTGTATAAGGATATTTCCTTTGGTCCTATAAATATGGGCATCAAAGGGGATGAGCTTAATAAAAGGGTAATGGATTCCGCAAGGTTTACAGGACTTAAAAAAAGCCTTCTCAATAAATCCCCATTTGAATTATCAGGTGGCGAAAAAAGGCGAGCCGCCATTGCCGGTGTAATTGCAATGGACCCCGATGTCCTCATACTTGACGAGCCAACAGCAGGACTTGACCCACAGGGCAGGGATATGCTGTTAAATCAAATTTCCCTCTATCATAAGGAGAGGAAAAACACCGTCATTCTTGTATCCCACTCAATGGAGGATATTGCAAGGGTGGCAGACAGAATCCTTGTTATGAATAAGGGAAATGCAGAAATTCTTGACTCTGCAAAGGAAGTTTTTGCACAGGGTGAAAGGCTTAGTAAAATGGGACTTCGTGTTCCTATGATTACAAAAATAATACAAAAATTAAAGGAAAAGGGAATAGACTTGCCCGAAGGAATTTTAACTGTCGATGAGGCTTTTGACAGCATTGTTTCTCTCCTTAAAAAGGAGGGCAAGCTAATATGAAAGATGTAGTTTTCGGTCAGTACATTCCGGGCGACAGCGTAATCCATAAAATGGATGCAAGGGTAAAGCTTGTTTTACTGATTGTTTATATTGTCCTAATATTTTGTACATCCAATTTTTATGCTTTGTCAGTTCCCGTTTTACTTGCAATTTTGTTTATGATTTTGAGCAGGGTGCCGATTAAGCAGTACCTCAAAAGTATGAAGATGATGATTTTTGTCATTATCATAACTTCAATTTTCAACCTGTTTTACGGTGGGGGCAAGGTATATTTTACCCTTGGACCTCTTTCCGTAACAGAGGGTGGCATCAACAATTCCATTATTATTGTGGCAAGAATTATCTGTCTGCTTATTGTGTCGGCATCCTTAACCTTCACAACCTCCCCAACAGACCTTACAGACGCAATAGAAAGACTGATGAAACCCCTAAAGGTGTTTCACATCAAGGTTCACGAGATTGCAATGATGATGTCTATCGCTTTAAGATTTGTTCCAACTCTCCTTGAAGAAACGGACAAAATTATGATGGCACAAAAGTCCCGTGGTGCAAACCTTGATGACGGAGGTTTTATCCAAAGGGCAAAGGCTCTTATCCCTGTGTTTATCCCACTTTTTGTGTCTGCATTTCGCAGGGCCTTTGACCTTGCAATGGCTATGGAGTGCCGTTGCTACAATGGTGGCAAGGGCAGAACAAGGATGAAATCCCTCCATATGCAGAAAAGGGATTATGTTGGAGTTTTATTCTTTGTATTTATTGTTGCAGGAGTAGTCCTGTTGGATATTTTCCTGCCAAGTGTAGTGAGATGAGAAATTTATTAGTTACAATGTCTTATGACGGAAGCTGTTACCACGGTTGGCAAATTCAAAAGAATGCCCTTACCGTTCAGGAGGTTTTTCAGGATGCTCTTTACAAGATTATCTGTGAAAAGCCTGATATAAAGGCTTGTTCCAGAACAGACAGCGGTGTTCACGCAAATATGTTTTGCCTTAGTATGAAATTAAATCATAAAATTCCTCCCGAAAGGCTTGTGGGCGCATTAAACAGGTTTTTGCCCCTTTCCATATCGGTGAAGGACTGCGTTGAAGTTCCTCTTGACTTTCACGCAAGGTACAACTGCAAGGGCAAAAGATATGTATATAAAATATGGAACAGCCCTATCCGTGACCCGTTTTTAAGGGATTACGCCTACCATTACCGCTGGAAAATTGACGAAAAGTTACTTAACAAATCTGCACAGGACTTTGTGGGTAAGCACGACTTTACCTCTTTTTGCACAGATGACGGAAGAACAATGGACAATATGGAGCGTACCGTCAGCTTGTTTACTGTGGAAAGACAGGGTGATATGGTAACAATGACCGTTGAGGCAGACGGCTTTCTTTACAATATGGTTAGGATTATGGTGGGAACTTTGCTGAAAATTCAGCAGGGGAAAATCCCTCCCGATGGCATCCCAAAGCTTTTTGAACAAAAGAGCCGAAATCATAAGGGTGTAACAGCACCTCCACAGGGGCTATATCTTCAGCAAGTTAATTATTGAGGAAAATTATGAGTAAACATGGAATAGATAATAAGAAAAAAAGAAATAGAGATACTTCTGTTAAAAAGGCGAAAGAACCAAAGCAGAACAAACAGCGACGTAGCAGAAAAACTGTCAGCTATGAAAATGTTCCAATTGATGAGTACAAGGAGTATTCTCAAAACGAAGTAAAGTTTGACAAAAAAATTCTGAAAAAGACCCTTATAATCTTTGGTGTAATAATTGTGCTTGTTCTCTCTGTTGCCCTGTTTGTAAACAGAGATAACATAACATGGGATAACTTTTCGACATGGTTCAGTGAAAGTGTTGTTGGCTCAACTGACGGTGAGGGTTACCCAACTGACATTATGGGTACAACTGTAAGCAGGGGTAACTTTAGGCTTATCGGCGGTCGTGCCTGCTATGCCAGCGACACATCATATGTTGAGCTTAGCGACACAGCAGGAAATATTATTAACTCTCAGCTGAGTTTTAGCAATCCTGTTGTGCGTGGAACACAAAACTACAGCATAGTTTACGGTCTTTCAAGCAAGGGCTATATGATCAATGACGCCAAAAAGACCAAGCACAAGGGAACAACACAAAATCTTATATTTACAGCGGATGTGAATAATAGGGGAGAATATTGTCTTGTGACAGAGGGAAGTGGTTACCTTTCTGTCCTCACTGCCTACAATAGTGACAACGAAAAGTTGTATGAGTATTCCTTCGCCGATTATTACATCACTTGCGTTTCAATTAACGACTCAGGCACAGGTGCTGTGTGTTGCGGTGTGACAACGGTTAACGGTGCTGAACATTCAAAGGTTTATGTGCTGGACTTTAACAGCACAAAGCCTGTTAAGGAATACGAATTTACCGAATCTGTAATATACGATTCATTTTATCTGTCCTCTGACTTAGTGGGTGCAGTTGCAAATGACGCAATATATGTTATGGATTTTGACAGCAATACTCCGGAAAAGACAGAGTTTAGTTCAAGGACACTTAAAACCTATGATTACAACCCTGCAACAAAAAATTTAGTTGTTGCACTTTCCCGAAGCGGTGATGGAAGAAACTGTGATATTCTGTTCTTTAATTCTTCCGGGGAAAATGAATACACCATAAACAGTCAGTATAGAGTTGATGCAATAAGTACATATAAGGGTGTGCTTGGTATTCTTTCTGAAGGAACAGCATATATTCTTCAAGAGGACGGCACTGTTGACGCAAAGACAGACCCCGGCAATGACGCACAGTCCATTCTGCTGTATGATACCGACAAAGCCTATGTTCTGGGAATCAGCGAAATCAGAGAAGTTGAATTTGATTAGCAGGTGAAGTTATGTCTTTAGCGTTAGATATAGGAGTAATCATAATTGTAATTCTTACAATTATTGTGTGCTTTAAGAGAGGCTTTGCAAAGACAGTCCTTGGACTTCTGAGCAACATAGTATCCATTGTGGGAGCCTTTGTCCTTGGCACATCCCTTTCGGATTTAATATATTCCGGGCTCATTAAGGACAATATAATAGAAAGTCTTAGCAGTTCAATTAACAGTAACTTAAGCACCTCTACTTCAAGTGTTAGCGGGCAGGCGTCGGAACTTCCCGACTATGTTAACTCTATTCTGAGCCTGTTTGGCTATAGTGCCGACACCGTAAACAAAAATATTGACACAATGGTTGAAACCCAAAGTAACAACATTGCGTCAGCAGTTGAGTCGGCGATAGGTCCTGTCATTACAGCAATACTCAGCTTTTTCCTTGTGATAATACTTTTCATTATACTTAGGTTTATCACAGCAAAAATCTCAAAGCTGATTGCAGGAGTTATGGAAGTACCTGTTCTCCATACCGTCAACAGAGTATTAGGCGGACTTGTTGGTCTTCTGGACGGACTGGTTGTAGTATATTTCCTTACAGCCATTGTCATTATAGTTGTTCCAATTGTAACAGGTGGAGCAATAAGCTACTTTGAATTTGGTGTTATGGCAGAAGATACAATGTTGTTCAAGTTATTCTATGACCACAACATTGTTACAGGGATACTTAATTCTATACCTTCGATATTTTAATATTTAATGGGAGAAAAATATGAATAAAGAGGAAAGAGAAAATCAAGAGAATTTAAAGGCAGAACCGGTTGATACAGACGACATATTAACGATACCCAACATACTTTCGTTTTTGCGTATTTTACTTATTACGCCTTTTATGATATTATTCTTAAATGGGAACTATGTTTGGGCATCCTTAATGATTATCATTTCCGGACTTACCGACTGTGTTGACGGCTTTATCGCCAGAAAATTTAATCAAGTTTCTGAATTCGGCAAAATTCTTGACCCTGTTGCTGATAAACTTACTCTGTTGGCTGTGGGTGTAGGGATATGTATAATTTCACCTGAGGTTATTACAGTAGTGGTTATTCTCATCATCAAGGATATTTTGATGATGGTGGGGGGACTTTCCCTGATAAAAAATAACATAAAGCCACCTCAGGCAAGATGGTACGGAAAGGTTGGCACTGTGCTGTTTTATCTTTCAGTATGCACAATAGTAGTTCTAAAAATTGCAGACATCACTGTTCCTTATCTTTCGCTGATAATGCTCAGCATTACAGCGGGGGCAATGATTTTTGCACTTATAAAATATTTCCTGTTATTTTTGGATTTGTTAAAAAATTCTGACGCTAATCAGAATAAGGAAGGAGAATGAAAATGCTTTGTTCAAAGTGTAATAAACGCCCTGCTGTGGTGTTCGTTTCCTCAGGTACAGACGGTTCTTCAAAGGGATACTGCCTTACCTGTGCCAAGGAACTGGGTATCAAGCCGGTAGAGGACTTAATAAATAAAATGGGGATTACAGATGACGACTTAGAGGCTGTCCAGGACCAAATGACCTCAATTATGGACAGTATGGGCGAGGGTGGTGACCTTCAGTCTATGGCAGAGTCAATGGGAATTGACCCCAATGCATTAAATGGAGAACTTGTGGACAGTTACGACGAAGAGGGGGAAGACAAGGATTTCACCCCGGGTGGTGCTCCAACATTTCCTGCTTTCTTTAACAATATTTTCAACGGGAATTCTGCAAGTAACGGAAATGCTGAACAGTCAGGCTCCGAAAAGGTGAAGAAAAACCGCAAAGAAAAACCGGATAAAAAGAAAAAGTTCCTTGGACTTTACTGCGAGGACCTTACACGCAAAGCTCGTGAGGGCAGAGTTGACAGGGTTATCGGCAGAAATAAAGAGATTGAGCGTGTTATTCAGATTCTTTCCCGAAGAAGTAAGAATAACCCTTGCCTCATAGGTGAGCCCGGCGTAGGTAAAACAGCTATTGCCGAGGGTCTTGCCTCAAGAATTGTGGAGGGTAATGTTCCACTAAGACTGAGGAACAAAGAAATTCACCTCCTTGACCTCACTTCACTTGTTGCCGGAACTCAGTTTAGAGGTCAGTTTGAAAGTCGTATTAAGGGACTTATCAAAGAAATTAAAGACCTTGGCAACATTATACTGTTTATTGACGAGGTGCATAGCCTTGTGGGAACAGGTGACAGCGAAGGTACAATGAATGCCGCAAATATCCTGAAGCCTGCACTTTCAAGGGGCGAAATTCAGGTTATCGGTGCTACAACCTTTGCAGAATACCGCAAGTATATCGAAAAAGATTCTGCCCTTGAAAGAAGATTTCAGCCTGTAACAATCAACGAGCCATCTATCGCCGAAACTATAGATGTGCTTATGGGTGTAAAGTCATACTACGAGGTACACCACAGAGTAGCTGTTTCTGACGATATTGTAAGAAAAGCAGTTGTTTTGTCTGAAAGATACATCACCGACAGATTTTTGCCTGACAAGGCTATTGACCTCCTTGACGAATCCTGTGCCTGCTGTGCATTAAGGAGCAAAGCAATGGAGGATTACGACAAGCTCACAGTTGAGAAAAAGGAACTAACCCAAAAGAGGGAGAGCCTTTCAGCAGAAGAGAATGTAGATTTTGAAAAGATTGCTGAAATCAAAACCCAGCTTATCAATATTGACGAAAAGATGAAGGAGATTGAGCCACAGGCTGTAAATGTTCAGGTTGAAGAAGAGGACTTGGCAAAGGTAATTGAGCTGTGGACGGGTATTCCGGCATCAAGAATCAGAGAAAATGAGCTTTCAAAACTTGCTGATTTAGAGGAACAGCTAAGTAAAAAGATTATCGGTCAAGAAGAGGCTGTTAACGCTTTGGCATCCGCTATTAAGCGCAACCGTGTCCAGATTTCCCCAAGAAGAAGACCTGCCTCATTTATCTTTGTAGGACCAACAGGTGTAGGTAAAACCGAGCTTGTTAAGGTACTGTCCAAGGAGCTTTTCGATACTCCCGAAACACTTATAAGACTTGATATGTCCGAGTTTATGGAAAAGCACAGTGTGTCAAAGATTATCGGTTCACCTCCGGGATATGTAGGCTATGAGGAGGGCGGACAGCTTTCCGAAAAAGTAAGAAGGAATCCGTATAGTGTGATACTGCTCGATGAAATAGAAAAGGCACATCCTGATGTATGGAATATCCTTCTCCAAGTCATGGATGAAGGATGTATAACCGATTCCCAGGGCAGAAAGATAGATTTTAAGAACACCTGTATAATTATGACATCAAATGCCGGTGCGCAGTCGATAATGCAGCCCAAACAGCTCGGCTTCCTTAGCGGAGATGATGAAAAACGTGATTACGAGCACATGAAGGCACGTGTTTTTGAGGATATAAAAAAGATATTCAAGCCTGAATTTCTTAACAGGATAGATGAGATAATAGTTTTCCATCCTTTGGACATGGAAAACATGAAAAAGATCCTGTCGATCAGACTTGCGGTAATCAATAAAAGGTGCAGCGAACAGCTTGGTATTACGCTTAAGCTGACCGCGGCAGCAGAAAAGGCACTTATAAGCAAGAGCTTTGATGCAAAATACGGTGCAAGGCCGCTCAACAGGGCGATCCAGACACTTATAGAAGACCCTGTTTCCGAAAAGATACTTTCCGGAGAAATCAAGAAGGGCGGCATACTCAGGATAGGCTATAAAAAGGATAAGTATACTTTTGATGTGGCCAAATAGTATCACGGTATGTTACGGGAGCATTTTACATGGAGCGAAGTTTTAATAAGGACAGATTTCTTGAGGATCTCGGATGCCTTGCCATATTCTGGCAGCAGGAGAAGGTGTTGACCGACTCTATAAGAAGGACCGAACTTGAGATCAGAGATATAAGAAGCAAGATATCGGCTATAAAGCAGGATATGATCAAATCTGTATTTATGATAAAGTCCGTAAAGAAAAAAAGAACCAAAGAAATAGAGAATCTTGAAAATGATATCAGAGACAAG
>JAXESA010000020.1:0-9016 GCA_034116205.1 Ruminococcus sp.
ACGGTTATCACTTAACAGCAGGCAGTTCACAGGGAAACATTGGTATTCCATTTGTGTATGATGAGGAAGAAAAGGCTATCGATTACACTACTGTATCACTGAAATACAACAAGGAAGTAAATAAAAAAATATTCGTTTGGGCGCCTGAAGGATACGACAAAAACGACAAAGAAACAAAATATTCCGTAATGTATATGTGTGACGGTCAAAATCTTTTTGACAAGAACTCCACCACCTACGGATGCTGGAATGTGGCTGAAAGTGTAATGTCTATGATGGCAAACAGCGACAACAAGTGCATTATTGTGGGAATTGATGACGGTGACGGAAACCGTGACAGCGAGCTTACACCTAACCTTGGAGAGGTTCAAAAGGGCGACCATATGACCCACGATGAATTTGAAAATGGTACAGGCAAGGAGTACTGCGACTTTGTGATTAACACAGTTATGCCCTACATAAATAAAAACTACAATGTTTACACCGACAGAGAGCATACAAGCGTTTGCGGTAGCTCATCAGGCGGAATTGAGGCTTTTTACATTGGTATGGAGCATCCCGACAAAATTTCTTCCATAGGTGCTTTGTCACCTGCATTTTTGCTTTACGGTGATGATGTGTGGAACAGTTATCTTAAAGGCTTAAAATTTAAGGGCAACGAGCCACTTGTGTACATCTACAACGGTGAGGGTGACAGCCTGGAAACAAGCCTTATGGAATACGCAAAGAAAATGCCGGAATATCTTGAAAACATCAACTATCCACAGGGCAAGGTTATCTTTAGGAAATACAAAGAGGCTTGTCACAACGAGCATTTCTGGAGGGCCATCTTCCCCGACTTCCTGAAATATGCTTTTGAGGGTAACTAAGTGTTGTTAAGTTGAGGAAACCGCAAGAGGAATTTTAAAGATAAGCAGTTGGAATTATATCAACACTAATGGGTCATATGAAATTATGAACTAAACAAAGGCTCCATCGGATGAGTATTCCCTTGCTAAGGGAAATGCCCCAACGGGGCAAAGGGTTTGCCGTTTTCGCCAGAAAAAGCTGTCGGCTCTGCCGACTGAGGGAGCGAAAAAGTAGTCAATACATCTCGGTATGTCTTAAGGAAACACTGAATAAATCACTTTACACATCTTGTACGCATATTTTCCGCCGGTTAGCCCAAAAAATCCTCGCAATACGGCAGTATTCCTGCGGTTTTTTGAACTAACCGACAAAAAATCTGACTGCACAATCTGTGCAAATGATTTAATCAGTGTTTCCTTAGATTTCATAGTATGAGTCAGAACATATAACCATACTATCCTCTAAAGACAAAACGAGCAAAAGAGGAAAATTTTTCCCTCCTTCCACCGCAAGCGGTCCCCCTCCCCCCTCTGGTGGAGGCTTTCTTATTGGAAAATATTTTCTGCAAACTGTTGACAAATCGGTTTTTTGAGAATAAAATAAGTACTTAAGAGCAATGACAGGGACAGTCTGTACACAAATCCTTTCAGAGAGTTGCCGTTTGGTGCAAGGCAATAAGGATTAATGCGGAAAATCACCCTTGAGCTGACATCTGAAATAAAATAAGTAAGAGAGTCCGTATGTTCTGCGTTAAAGGACAGCATATGTTAGTGTGCGTACAAGTGATTGTCTTTGACAATAAGAAGAGTGGTACCACGGAGATTTTGGTCTTCGTCTCTTTGTGAGGCGAAGGCTTTTTTATTTTTGAGAATAGAGGTAAATAGTATGTTAACACTTGATAAAATCTATCATGCATCCCATGTTCTCAGGGATGTTGTAAGAGAAACCAAGCTGGTTGAGGCACCAAAAATCAACAAGGATTGCCAGGTGTATTTAAAGCCTGAATGCTTACAGCTTACAGGTTCTTTTAAGCTGAGGGGCTCGGGATATATGATTTCACAGTTAAGTGATGAAGAAAAGTCCCACGGTGTTATTGCCTGTTCCGCCGGCAATCACGCACAGGGTGTGGCACTTGCCGCCACAAAGTACGGAATCAAGTCACTAATCTGCCTACCTGACGGTGCGCCTATTTCCAAGGTCGAGGCTACCAAGAACTACGGTGCAGAGGTATGTATGGTTCCCGGTGTTTACGACGATGCCTACAACAAGGCTATTGAGCTTCGTGACAAGTGCAACTACACATTTGTTCACCCCTTTGACGATATTAATGTAATTGCAGGTCAGGGAACAATCGGTCTGGAAATTATGGAGGAAATGTCCGATGTTGACGCTGTTGTTGTACCAATCGGCGGCGGCGGACTAATCAGCGGTGTTGCATTTGCCTGTAAAAAGCTGAACCCAAAGGTTAAGGTTTATGGAGTTCAGGCAGAGGGTGCGCCAAGTATGTTTGAGTCCATAAAGCAGGGCAAGATAATTTCCCTTGACAGAGTAAACACCATTGCTGACGGAATCAAGGTTAAGGAGCCTGGTGAAAATACATTCCAGCTTGTTAGAGATTATGTTGACGAAATCGTAACTGTAAGCGAGGACGAAATTTCCTCTGCAATTCTGGCACTTATTGAACAGCAAAAGATGATTGCCGAGGGTGCAGGTGCAGTTTCCGTAGCGGCGGTAATGTTTAATAAACTTCCTGTTAAGGGCAAAAAGGTTGTCTGCGTTGTTTCAGGCGGTAATACTGATGTTACAATCCTATCAAGGGTGATTAAGAGAGGTCTTATGAACACAGGCAGAAGTGCAAGCCTTTGCATTGAGCTTATGGACAAGCCGGGACAGCTTGAACAGGTTTCAAGAATTATTGCAAAATGTGGCGGTAATGTTATTTCTGTTCATCACGAAAGAGCAAGTGAAACTGCCGACATCAACGGCTGTTACCTAAGACTTGTACTTGAAACAAGGAATTTTGAACACATCAAAATGATTGAGGATGCACTAAAGGAGCAGGGCTTTAAGCTGGTATAAAATATAAATTGAACATTACAATATAAAGGAGTTTTTAAAATGAGCAAAAAAGTTTACACAAAATCAGCACCCGACGCTATCGGACCATATTCACAGGCTGTTGTTACAGGCAACCTTGTATTCACATCAGGTCAGATTGCCATTAACCCCGAAACAGGAAATGTTGAGGCTACAACAATAGAGGACCAGACACATCAGGTCTGCAAAAACCTTACAGAGGTACTGAAAGCCGCCGGAACTTCCATTGACAACGCAGTAAAGACAGTTTGTTTCCTAAAAAATATGGAGGACTTTGGTGCATTTAACGCAGTTTACGGAGAATATTTCCGGTCAAAGCCTGCTCGTTCCTGCGTAGCCGCAAAGCAGTTACCAAAGGATGTACTTGTTGAGGTTGAGGTTATTGCAGAGGTTTAATACTAATACCTGATAGAAAGTTAGATAATCTTTTATGAAAAATCGAAACGGCACCATATCGGTGCCGTTCTTTCATTTTATTAACCTATTTTCTGCTAAAAACTATACTGAATATTCCTGATATTCCTATAAAGCCACCGATAATCAACCATCCAAACAGAAAGATTTTGAACCAAGGTATTTCTGTAAACATAGACGGAACAATATCAGGCTGTGGAAAAATCAAACTGACAATCAAACCAATTAACACACCTATCAGCATAAATACTGCTATAATAACGGCAGATAACAAGCCACCAATGACAACAGAAAATAAGAGAATAGCCAAAACAGTACCCGGACTGAAATTATTACCAATTTCTTTTCTTTCCTCTTTGCTTAGTTTTTTCAGTTCGGCTTTTTTCACTGCAATTTGCACCCTTGTTTCTAAGTTTTGGGATTGAGCTTCTCCGGACTCGTCAACATAATTGCTTTCGTAATTTACAGTAGTAAAAAATGTATTTCCTTTTGAAATGAATGAACATGAATATATATCCCCCATTGTTTCATCTTTGTCAAGCATTTCTGTACCGCACAAAAATTCAACAGCCAAACCTTCTTCGTGGAAACTTTCTGTACAATGAATGTGAAATACAGCGTTTTTCTTTTTATTTACAAAATAACCATCACCGTAAGAATTTACAAAGGGAGAACCTTTTACAGAACCCTGTTTCACAAAGTCGGGGTATTCCCCCTTATATCCGTGATTTTCCATAAGGCTTTGAATTTTTGCCCTTGTTTCCTCGGGGACACTTGACTGTACTAAGACACTCGCCTGTGACGGATAATCCTTTTGTGTTTCTGAAATAATCTTGTAAATATCCCTCCAAATAATCTCGTATTCCTTGCAGTTAAGCTTATAAAGAAGTTTTTTCAGCACCTTACTTTTATTTGGATTAGTAAAATTATTCTCCAGTTCCTCCACAAGGGTTGTCAATTCCCTAAATTCATACTTTGCAATTATGGATTTAAGATTGGGAAAATCCTTTGATTTGTATTCTTCAAGGTCAAAGCTCCAACCATATTCGGATAATTTTGAAATTTCCATAATCAAAGGCAAATTATCTTTTTCACTTCCGTTTAGCAGATTTTTTGACACATTACATTTGCCTATTATTTCACTTGCAACATTACTAAGATAACACCAAGGGGAATCACCAAAGGGCTGAATATCTGCCCTGAATATTTTTACATCTAACTCGGCGCTTGTGAAACGAATAGAAAACGGTGTAGAAGTATCTTCCTCATATTCTGTAAGTTGACCTGACAATATGTATTTGTCATTTTCCTTTGAAAGTGTGAGTGACTCAATACTATCAAATTTAACATCATCACCGAAAGAATCATCTACATTTAGGAGTGTTAATGTATAAATGTATGTTTCATACAGGTCAGTTACAATTTGAATATTCTCCCCAACTCTTGTAATATTATCCCAGAGAATTTCACCCTTAATCATTTTCCAAAGTAGATTTTTTACTTCTTTTCCAAAACCGTCTGAAGTTTCTTCAAAACGATTCTTCTTTTCATTGTCAAACATCAGCACCTGATTATGACAGGCTTTCATAAATTCAGCAAAAACCACATTGTCGGAGTCTTTGTCGATATATTCCTTAATCTGATAATAATTTTCTGCTAAATCAGGGGAATCCAATATAAATTTACAGATAATCTTTTTTGTTTTTCTGATTTTCTTCAAGTTTTTTGAGGTCATTTGATTTGGTTCTAATTTTAAAATTTCTTCTTCCATATCATAAAAAATATCAATACAATTCAGTATATCTTTGCTGACCTTTGAAACATCCATTTACTTTCACCTCTTTTTATCATTGTATCACACCTAATAAATCAAGTAAACATCTATAAAAGAGCAAAATACACAAAATATTTAACCATAATTTTACCCTTTCGCCCCTTTACATTTTATATAAATCGGTTTATAATATACATAAATAATTGTGAGTTCTTACAATTATTAAAATTGTGTTTGTACATAATGAAGAAATTTATGTCATTATATTTTAAATTGTTTGGAGGTAATTACAATGGCAAGATTTACACTACCAAGAGACCTGTACCATGGCAAGGGTTCTCTTGAGGCACTAAAGGATTTTGAAGGTAAGAAGGCTATCATCTGCGTTGGCGGTGGTAGTATGAAGAGATTTGGCTTTTTGGACAAGGCTGTTTCTTACCTTGAAGAAGCAGGTATGGAGGTTAAGCTGTTTGAAGGCATTGAGCCTGACCCATCTGTTGAAACAGTTATGAAGGGCGCTCAGGCTATGCTTGACTTTGAGCCTGACTGGATTATTGCTATGGGCGGCGGTTCACCAATTGACGCTGCAAAGGCTATGTGGATTAAGTATGAATATCCTGACATTACATTTGAAGAAATGTGTAAGGTATTCGGTATTCCTCACCTAAGACAAAAGGCAAAGTTCTGTGCTATTTCTTCAACATCAGGTACAGCTACCGAGGTTACTGCTTTCTCTATCATCACAGACTATTCAAAGGGCATCAAGTACCCAATCGCTGACTTTGAAATCACTCCTGATGTGGCTATCGTTGACCCTGATTTGGCAGAAACAATGCCAAAGAAGCTTGTTGCTCACACAGGTATGGACGCTATGACACACGCTGTTGAAGCCTATGTTTCCACAGCCAACTGTGACTACACAGACCCACTTGCACTTCACGCAATTAAGATGATTCAAAGCGACCTTGTTAAGTCATACAACGGCGATATGGACAAGAGAGCAAGTATGCACAACGCACAGTGCCTTGCAGGTATGGCATTCTCCAATGCTTTGCTTGGTATTGTTCACTCAATGGCTCACAAGACAGGTGCTGCTTTTGCTGACTTTGGCGCTCACATCATTCACGGTGCTGCTAACGCAATGTACCTGCCAAAGGTTATTGCATTTAACGCAAAGAACGAAACTGCTGCAAAGAGATATGCTGACATTGCTGACTTTATGAAGTTAGGCGGAGATTCTGTTGAAGAGAAGGTTCAGCTCCTCATTGATTACCTGAGAGGTATGAATGACGACCTTAACATTCCTCACTGCATCAAGAACTACGGTGCTGACTCCTACCCAACAGAACAGGGCTTTGTTCCCGAGGATGTATTCCTTGAAAGACTACCTGAAATTGCAAAGAATGCAATCGGCGACGCTTGCACAGGCTCTAACCCACGCCAGCCAAGTCAGGAGGAAATGGAAAAACTTCTCAAGTGCTGTTACTACGACACAGAGGTTGATTTCTAATTTCTTACATATAATAGAGAAAAAAGAGGCTGTTACTGATGTAGCAGCCTTTTGATTATGGAGGAATACTATGAGAAGAACTAAAGACGACAAAGGCAGAACCTTGGAGGAATTTTTGTCCGCCTATTCCCCAAAGGATTATCCAAGGCCCTCCGTCACAGTTGATATTGCTTTATTTTCTATAAAAGAAAATAATATCAGCATACTTCTTATAAAAAGGGGCGGTCACCCCTACCTTGACTACTGGGCGTTGCCGGGTGGATTTACGGAAAGCAAGGAAACCGTTTATGAAAGTTCCGAGAGGGAGCTTTTTGAAGAAACTAACCTAAGGGACATTCCCCTTGAAGAACTGGGAGTTTTTTCCGAGCCAAGCCGTGACCCAAGGAGTTGGACAATGACCGACGCATTTTTCGCCCTTGTTGACAGGGACAAAATCTCCCCAAAGGCGGGAGATGACGCAAGGGATGTACATTGGTTTGACATTACCATAAACTGCGTTGAAAATACAGTTGAGTTATGGCTGAAAAGTGACGAGGATGAATTTAATATTATTCTTAAAAAGAATATTAAAAAGGGTGTCACCGGCGACTACTCAATATTTAAAACTGTGGAAAATAACGGAATTGCCTTTGACCACGGAGAAATTATAGCCAAAGCCCTTGACAAAATGAATTTTATAAAATAATCTGTTCCTATAACCAAGTAAGGAGGAATAATTATGAGCATAAAAAGATTTAAAATAGGCACACCTTTTGTTACAGACGCAACTGTAAAAGAGGTTAAGGCTGAAAATTCTATGGGAGAATATATTTCTGTAAAAGAAAATACTATTGAACTTACCTTTCCCCTTTCCCCTGACGACATAATTTACGGACTGGGCGAACAAATGGGTGGAATTAATAAGCGTGGCAGAAAGTACCGCAGTTTTTGTTCCGACGACCCCTGTCACACAGAGGATAAGGAGGCACTTTACGGCGCACACAACTTCTTTGTACTTAGCGGTAAGGACACTATGGGTATTTTCATTGACTTTCCGGGAGAAATTCATTGGGATATGGGTTTTTCCAAGGAAGATGAAATTTCCATTGTAATTACAGGTACTGACGCTGATATTTATGAAATTTCAGGCAATAGCGAGATGGAAATTATTAAGGAGTTCAGGGTGCTAATCGGCAAAAGCTATCTCCCTCCTATGTGGGCATTCGGTTATCAGCAAAGCAGATGGAGTTACCCAAACAAGGAGCAGATTGACCGAATTGTCAAGGGCTATGAGGATGCTGAAATTCCACTTGACACAGTTTACCTTGACATTGACTATATGGACAACTTTAAGGACTTTACCGTTAATGAGGAGGCTTTCCCTGACTTTAAGGAGTATGTTTCTACCCTTAAAGAAAAGGGAATCAGGCTAATCCCCATTATTGATGCAGGTGTAAAGTGTGAAGAGGGTTATGATGTTTATGACGAGGGCGTAAAAAATAACCACTTCTGCAAGGACAGAAAAGGTGAGGACTTTAAGGCGGCTGTATGGCCTGGAATTTGCTGTTTCCCTGATTACCTAAAGCCTGAGTCAAGAAAATGGTTTGGCGACAAGTTTTTAACCCTCACCGAAAAGGGCGTTGAGGGATTTTGGATAGATATGAACGAACCCGCCCTGTTTTTCTCTATGGAAAGGTTTAAAGAGGCTGTTGAATATGTTAAGAAGTACAACGGTGAGGATTTGAACTGCTGGGATTTCTTTAATTACAGAGATCAGTTCTCCAATCTTTCCAACAACAACGAGGACTACAAAAATATGCACCACCTTGACGGCAAGGTGAGTCACTACGATGTGCATAACCTCTACGGATATATGATGATGAGGGGTGTAAGCGAAAGTCTGCCAAAGGATTCACTGCTGTTCTCCAGAGCGTCATACATCGGTTCACACCGTTACGGAGGTATTTGGACAGGTGACAACACCTCTTGGTGGAGTCACATTCTGCTAAACCTTAGAATGTTACCATCCCTTAATATGTGCGGATTTATCTACACAGGGGCAGACTGCGGCGGATTTAACGGAAACGCAAGCAGGGAGCTTGTAATCAGGTGGATGCAGCTTTCTGTATTTACACCGCTTTTCAGAAATCACTCTGCTATCGGAACAAGGGATCAAGAGGCGTTTGCATTTTCTGACAGTGATGAATTTAAAAGGGTTATTCAGGTGCGTTACAGACTTATTCCATATCTTTATGACCTTGCAAAAGAGTGCTGTGACAACAACGAATTGATGTTCAAGCCCTTGGGCTTTGAGTACAAGGACAAGCTGTCAAAGGAATGTGACGACCAGCTTTTACTTGGTGACGAAATTATGATTGCACCGATTTATCAGC
>JAXESA010000021.1:0-3897 GCA_034116205.1 Ruminococcus sp.
TTTCACCGTTCTTCACGCCGGAGGTAAGTTCGGCGGCGGCGGATACAAAGTTTCCGGCGGTTTGCACGGTGTTGGTGCGTCTGTTGTTAATGCACTTTCCGAGTATCTTGAGGTTAAGGTTTGTGACGGTAAGGATATTTATTTCCAGCGCTATGAGCGAGGAAAAATAATGAATGACCTTGAAGTTATAGGTCAAGGTACAGAAAAGGGAACAGAGGTTATCTTTAAGCCTGACCCTGTTATGTTCACAGATACCACAGTTTATAAGTATGAAATTCTTGAAAAGCGTTTGCGTGAACAGGCTTTCCTTAACGCTGGTGTTAGAATTGAGCTTAGGGACGAGCGTGATCCCGAAAATATAGTAAAGAACGAATATTGCTACGAGGGTGGTGTGCGTTCTTTCGTAAACTTTATCAGAGAGAAAAAGAGCAAAACTAAAGAAATCCATCCATTGCACGATGATGTTATATATTTTGAGGCTGAAAACGACGACAAAACAATGTCTGTTGAAATTGCAATGCAATATACAGACGCTATCACATCAGATGTTCGTTCATTTGCCAACAATATCCATACTATAGATGGTGGTACTCATGAGGAGGGCTTTAGGCGTTCTCTTACAAAGGTACTTAACGAATATGGAAGAAGATTTAATAAGCTTAAGGAAAAGGATGACGACCTAAAGTATAGTGACTATGAAGAAGGTCTGTTTGCAATCATTTCAGTAAAGCTTACTGAGGCTGAATTTGAAGGACAGACAAAAGCAAAACTGGGTAACACAGAAGTTCGCTCAATGGTTTATCAGCTGATTAAGAAAAAACTTTCAGAATTTCTTGAGGAAAATCCGGCAATAGGAAAAATAATTTTTGAAAAGGCTATGATGTCCTACACAGCAAGAATAGCTGCTCAAAAAGCAAGGGAAAATGTTAGAAGAAAATCAGCCCTTGACGGTGCAAGACTTCCCGGTAAGCTTGCCGACTGCCAAAGCAAAGATTCCACAGAAACAGAAATATATATCGTAGAGGGTGACTCTGCGGGTGGCTCTGCTAAAGAGGGTAGAGATAGAAGAATTCAGGCTATTCTCCCACTTTGGGGTAAAATGCTAAATGTTGAAAAGGTTAGAGAGGATAAGGTTTACGGAAATGATAAACTTACCCCTGTTATCCTTGCCCTTGGAACAGGAATTAAGGATGATTTTGACATAACAAAACTCCGTTATGACAAAGTTATCATTATGGCGGATGCCGATGTTGACGGCTCCCATATCCGTACACTTCTCCTTACATTCTTCTTCCGTTTTATGAGACCACTGATAGAAGAGGGTCATGTGTACATCGCACAGCCACCACTTTACAGAATTACAAAAGGTAAAAAGCATAAATATGCTTATTCTGATGAAGAGAGAGACGCTATGCTTGCTCAGATTGAGGGCAAAACAGAAATTCAGCGTTACAAAGGTCTTGGTGAAATGGACCCTGAACAGCTTTGGGAAACAACTATGAATCCTGAAACAAGAACAATGCTTCGTGTTGAACTTAAAGACGCTGAACAGGCTGACGAAACCTTCTCTATGCTTATGGGTGAAAAGGTTGAGCCAAGAAAAGAATTTATCGAAACAAACGCTCGTTTTGTTGAAAATCTTGATATTTAAGGAGGGATAAAAATGGCTGATAACAACGAAAAAGATTATATAATGCCCCAGGCAAAAACTATAAATGTTGATATTGACAGGGAAATGAGAAAGTCATTTCTCGACTACTCTATGTCAGTTATTGTATCCCGTGCGTTACCTGATGTAAGGGACGGTTTAAAACCAGTACACAGAAGAATACTTTATACAATGCACGAAAAAGGTCTTGAACCTAACAAGCCTTACCACAAGTGTGCCGATACAGTTGGTGCTGTGCTGGGTTCATACCACCCACATGGTGACGCTTCTGTTTATGACGCCCTTGTAAGACTTGCGCAGACATTCTCAATGCGTTATATGTTGGTTGACGGTCACGGTAACTTTGGTTCAGTTGACGGCGACCCACCTGCCGCATACAGATATACTGAGGCAAGAATGAGCAAAATTTCAACAGAAATGCTTACCGATATTGATAAGAATACTGTTGACTTTATGCCAAACTATGACGACAGACTTCAGGAGCCTACTGTACTTCCATCAAGATTTCCTAATCTTTTAGTAAACGGTTCTTCAGGTATTGCCGTTGGTATGGCTACAAACATTCCTCCTCACAATTTAGGTGAGGTTGTTGACGCAATGTGTCTGCTCATTGACAATCCTGACGCAGAGGTTGCCGACCTTATGGAATGTATGCCCGGACCTGACTTCCCAACAGGCGCAATGATTATGGGCAGAAGCGGAATAAGAGCCGCTTATGCAACAGGTAGAGGAAAAATTGTCCTAAGGGCAAAGACAGAAATTGAGGAACAGAAAAACGGAAGATTTAAGATTATTGTTTCCGAACTTCCGTATCAGGTAAATAAAGCAAGACTTATTGAGTCTATTGCCGATATGGTCAGGGATAAAAGGCTTGAGGGTATCTCCAATATTGAGGACCACTCCGACCGTAACGGTATGCATATAGAAATTGACATCAAAAGGGATGCATCCCCTCAGGTTGTGCTGAACACTCTCTTTAAAAATACACAGCTTCAAATAACCTTTGGTGTAATTAACCTTGCCATTGTTAATGGAGAGCCAAAGGTTCTCACACTAAAGGAAATGCTCCAGCATTACATTGATTTCCAGGTAGAGGTCATAGTTCGCAGAACAGAATTTGACCTTAAAAAAGCCCAGGAAAGATGCCATATTCTTGAAGGTTTAAAAATTGCTCAAGATAATATTGAAGAAGTAATCAAGATTATCAGAGAATCAAAGGACCAGTCCACAGCAAAGGTAAATCTCTGTGAAAAGTTCGGTCTTGATGATGTTCAGGCTCAGGCTATTGTGCAGATGCGTCTTGGTCAGCTCACAAACCTTGAAAGAGAAAAGATTGAAAAAGAGCTTAGTGAACTTCATCTTAAAATTGATGACCTTACTGAAATTTTGGGTAGCAAAGAAAGACAGCTTAATATAGTAAAAGAAGAAACTATGGCTGTAAGAAATAAATATGCCGACCCAAGAAGAACAGAAATCTGTGCTGTTTCCGGCGAGGTTGACATTGAGGACCTTATCCCGCAGGAGGATTGCGTTCTTACACTTACACAGTTTGGCTACATCAAGAGAATTCCTGCTGACACCTACAAAATTCAAAACCGTGGTGGCAGAGGTGTTTCCGGTATGTCGAGAAGAGAAGAGGATGTAGCTAAGGAAATGTTTGTTGTAAACTCCCACGACCTTATTCTGTTCTTTACCGATAAGGGCAGAGTTTACCGCATTAAGTGCTACGAAGTTCCTGAGGGTTCTCGTCAGAGCAAGGGTATGAATATTGCAAATCTTCTTCCTATTGACCAGGATGAAAAGGTTACCTCTATGATTAAGGTTGATAATATGGAGGACGACAAGTACCTCATTATGGTTACCAAGAAGGGTATTATCAAGAGGATTGAACTTTCTGCCTATAACACAGCAAGGAAGGGCGGTCTTATTGCCCTTGAACTTAACGAGGGCGATGAACTTGCATGGGTTAAGATGACTGAGGGTAACGATAATGTTATTGTTGCAACTAAAAACGGTATGGCTATCCGCTTTAACGAAAATGATGTCAGGGCAATGGGTAGGCAGGCTCGTGGCGTAAAGGCTATGAAGCTTGATGAGAATGACGAAATTGTGGGAATGTGTGTCGCATCTGATGAGGATATGATTCTCACCGTTTCAGAAACAGGCTACGGAAGAATTTCCAAGGCTGTTGACTACCGTGTTCAGTCCCGTGGCGGTAAGGGTCTTAC
>JAXESA010000022.1:0-2586 GCA_034116205.1 Ruminococcus sp.
AACGGAGATAAAGTCGGTTCTGAATGGCCCGGTACACAGATGGGCAACCCATCTGACAACGGCTATGGACAGACAAACTATTCTGTTTCCGTTCCAAACGGTGCAACAATCGTAGTATTCTCAAACGGCAACGGTGCTCAGACATCTAATGCAGAGATTGGTCATACAGGTTACTATACAGACGGCACAAAAGACGATAAAGGCCATTTTGTAACAAAGTTCTGGGATTAATTTCTTAGAATCATTTCATAATAAAATTTCCCCTGTGATTTCACAGGGGATTTTTTTGCTTTGACTTATATAATCTTTCGTGTATAATGATAAGAGAAGGTGGAAAATATGATTTTACACGATATTTCAAAGGGAGTTTTTTCAAGTCAGGTCTATCCCGGTGACCCTGAGCCGTCAGCAAGGGTGATAAAAAGTATCCCGAATGGTGACGATTACAATTTAAGCGAAATCACGCTTTGCCCCCATACGGGAACTCACATTGACGCACCGCTACACTTTATTGACAACGGAACTCCCGTAAACCAGCTAAAACTTAGGAGTTTTTATGGAAAATGCACTGTTGTTTCTGTTGAGGGCGACCTCACAGGGCAGGATATGGACAAAATATTGCCCTACTGCCACAAAAGAGTTTTGTTCAAGGGCAACGGAAAGGCTTTTCTTACAACAACAGCTGTTGAAATACTTGCTGACCACAATGTAAAATTAGTGGGTACAGATGCAAATACCATTGGCTCGGATTTTGACAACAACAAAACCCATAAGCTATTACTGGAAAATGGTATTCCTATTTTAGAATGTTTAAACCTTAGTAAAATAAATGACGGAGATTATAATATATGTGCCTTTCCTGTTAAGATTGAGGCTGTTGAGGCGGCTCCTTGCAGGGCGGTGCTTTTGGAGCAGGAAAAGGGGATATAGATGTACAAGATTGTTATTTTCGACTTAGACGGAACACTGGCAAATACTATTGATGATTTGGCAGACGCCACAAATGTGGGGTTGACTATGGCAGGATTACCCACGCATCCTGTTGAAAGGTACAAGCAGATGGTTGGCAGCGGAATTGTCAACCTTGTTAAAAGAGCTATGAAACCTGTTGAGGATGAAAAAGTCTTTGAAATCGTTAAAAATGGCTTTGACGAATACTACAAGGAACATTCCATTGATAAAACCTCTGCTTATGAGGGTATAGAAGAATTGCTCCTTGAATTGTCAAAAAGAGGCATTGCTACCGCTGTTTTATCAAATAAACCCGATGAATTTGTGGAGAAAATCCTGAAAAAGATTTTCCCTAACCACAATTTTACCTATGCTTGGGGCAAAAAGCCTGAGTATAAAATCAAGCCAAGTCCCGACGCACTTAACGCAATACTTACCCTTACAGGCTTTAGCAGGAATGAGTGTATTTATGTGGGCGACAGTGATGTTGATTGCTTTACAGCACAAAATGCCGGAGTGAAATGCTGTGGTGTAAGCTGGGGTTTCAGGGGCAGAGAAGAGCTTGAAAATGCCGGTGCTGACGAAGTGATTGACGCTCCGTTACAGTTGATTGAGAAGTTTGGACTATGAAAAGGAATTACCAAAGGGATCTGGACTCCCTGATTGCCTATAATGAGGAAAAGGGAATTGTCCCCACTCTGTTGCTACACGCCTGTTGTGCACCTTGCAGTAGCTATGTAATTGAATATTTAAGTAACTATTTTCGCCTTACAATGCTGTTTTTTAATCCAAACATAGGAGAACAGGAGGAGTATTTTTACCGTCGTGATGAGCTTAAAAGGCTTATTGGTGAGATGAAAACAAAGTATCCTGTTTCATTTATAGACGGAGATTACAATCCGCAGGATTTTTATGATGTGGCAAAAGGACTTGAAAATGAACCTGAAAAAGGGGCAAGATGCTCAAAATGCTTTTCTCTACGACTTAATTACACAGCCTCTATTGCTGAAAAAGAGGGTTTCGACTACTTTGGAACTACCCTTACATTAAGTCCTTTAAAGAATGCAGAACTCATTAACAGCATTGGAGAAAAAATAGAGTGCAAAGCAAAATATTTACCCTCTGATTTTAAGAAAAAAGAGGGTTACAAGCGGAGCATTGTGCTTTCCAAAGAGCATAATTTGTACAGACAGGATTATTGCGGTTGTGTTTTTTCAAAGAGGGACATCCGAATTTAACAGACAGTTTCGTAAATTAAGGAGGGGTTTTGATGGCTGAAACACTAAAAACCATTTTTTCTCGCAGAAGTATAAGGAACTTTAAGTCGGATATGGTTCCTAAGAATATTATTGAAAAAATAGTTGAGGCAGGAACCTATGCCCCCACAGGAAGAGGTAAGCAGTCGCCAATTATTATTGCGGTGACAAACAAGGAGCTCCGTGACAGACTTTCTAAAATGAATGCACGGATTATGGGCAAGGGTGAGGATTTTGACCCATTCTATAATGCTCCCGTTTGCCTGATTGTTTTGGCTAACAAGGAAATGCCAACTTACCTGTATGACGGTACTCTTGTAATGGCTAACCTTATGTTGGCGGCAGAAGATTTGGGTGTGGGAAGCTGTTGGATTCACCG
>JAXESA010000023.1:0-5142 GCA_034116205.1 Ruminococcus sp.
CTCTTCCTTTAATTCTCCAAGGTCTTTTGAACGCACTCTTCCCCTTGCATAGGGTATGATGCAATAGGCACAAAAACGGTTGCAACCGTCCTCAATTTTAATCTGTGCCCTTGTTCTTTCTTCATAATCAGAGATTTTAATAGGCTCAAATTTTTCTCCTGTGGTGTGCATTTCCACATTTACAAAACGGTTATTGTGGGCAATATATTCTTTGATAAGCTTAGAAATATTCTTACGGTTAGTGTTACCAACCACAATATCACAAATTTTATAAACATCATCTTCAGGGAAAGCCTGTGACATACAACCTGTTACAACAATAATAGCATTTTCATTATTTCGCCTTAGTCTGCGTATAATTTTCCTATTCTTGCTGTCGCTTACAGATGTAACTGTACATGTATTTATAATAAAAATATCAGCTGAATCATCTTCTTGAACCAAAGAAAAACCGTCCTTTAGCATAATTTCGGTCATAACTTGGGATTCGTACTGATTAACCTTACAGCCAAGGGTGATTATTTTAAAAGTCATTAAACGTTTCTCCTTTTTAGGATACTTTATTTTACTACGATTATAAAATTAATTTCATTTTCAGTCAATACACAAAACAAAACTATTAGGATGAAGATAGTTCACCCTAATAGTCTTTTTAATAACAGTAATTATAAATTATTTTGTTCTGCCAATATCAGTTCTGTAATGAGCACCCTCAAAAGAAATTTTCTCAACAGCAGAATATGCCTTTTCAAGTGCATCATCAAGGCTCTTGCCCTTTGCAGTTACACCCAGAACTCTGCCGCCATTTGTGTAGAATTTGCCGTCCTTGTACTTTGTTCCTGCGTGATAAACAGTAGCGCCCTCAACCTGACCCTTGTCGTCCATACCGAACATTTCAATGCCTTTTTTGTAGGATTCAGGGTAACCGCCACTTGCCATTACAACACAGGCAGTAGGCTCTTCTGACCACTCAATTTCAAGCTCATCAAGCCTTTCGTCAATAACAGCGTCACAAATATCAAGCAAGTCTGTCTTTAGTCTTGGAAGTACAACCTGTGCCTCCGGGTCACCGAAACGAGCGTTATACTCAATAACCTTTGGTCCCTTTGGAGTCATCATAAGCCCAAAGTACAAGCAACCCTTGAAAGGTCTGCCCTCTTCACTCATAGCCTTAACAGTTGGAACAAAGATTTCCTCCATACACTGCTTTGCAAGGTCGTCTGTGTAGTAAGGGTTAGGGCTTATTGTACCCATACCTCCTGTGTTAAGACCCTCGTCATTGTCGTATGCTCTCTTATGATCCTTTGAGCTAACCATAGGCTTAACTGTTTTACCGTCTGTAAATGATAGGACAGAAACCTCAGGGCCAGTTAAAAATTCTTCTACAACAATATTGTTGCCTGATGCACCGAACTTTTTGTCCTCCATTATTGTCTTTACAGCCTCAACAGCATCATCTATTGTCTGACAGATAAGAACACCCTTACCAAGTGCCAAGCCATCAGCCTTTACAACACAGGGAGCCATATTGTTTTCTTTTATCCAAGAAATCGCTTTTTCTGAGTCGTCAAAAACCTCGTACTGTGCGGTAGGAATACCGTATTTCTTCATAAGGTTTTTAGAAAATACCTTAGAAGCCTCAATTACAGCCGCCTTTGCATTCGGGCCAAATGCTCTGATTCCTGCCTTTTCAAAGTCGTCAACCATTCCGTCAGCCAAAGGGTCATCAGGTGCAACAAATGCCAAGTCGATTTTATTTTCCAAAGCAAAAGCAACCATTTTTTCTTTGTCAGTAACAGGAATGTCAACAGTAATTGCATCCCTTGAAATACCACCGTTGCCAGGTGCACAGTAAATCTTTTCAAGCCTTGGGCTTTCAAGAATTTTTTTAATCAAAGCGTGTTCTCTACCGCCTGAACCAATCATCAATACATTCATACTACACCTCATTAATGATGGAAAAGTCTGATTCCTGTAAAGCACATTGTCATATTGTACTTGTTGCAAGTTTCAATAACATTATCATCTCTGATTGAGCCACCGGGTTCAGCAATGTACTGAACACCACTTCTCTTTGCTCTTTCAATATTGTCGCCAAATGGGAAAAATGCGTCACTACCAAGTGAAACACCGCTGAATGTGCTGAGCCACTCTTTCTTTTCTTCTCTTGTAAGAGGTTCGGGCTTTTCTGTAAAGAACAGTTCCCAAGTACCGTCCCTCAGTACATCCTCATAATCATCAGAAATATACACATCAATAGTGTTATCCCTGTCAGGTCTTCTGATATCCTCTTTAAATGGGAGGTTAAGGCACTTAGGATGCTGTCTAAGATACCAAATGTCAGCCTTGTTACCTGCAAGACGAGTACAGTGAATTCTTGACTGCTGACCTGCACCTACACCGATAGCCTGTCCGTCCTTACAATAGCAAACGGAGTTTGACTGTGTGTATTTAAGTGTGATTAATGAGATAAGCAAATCTCTCTTTGCAGAGTCCGGAAGCTCCTTGTTATCTGTAATAATGTTTTGAGTCAAAAATTCCTCGTCAATTTTTAGTTCGTTTCTACCCTGCTGGAAAGTAACTCCGAAAACATCCTTGAATTCCTGTGGAGCAGGAACGTAGTCAGGGTCAATCTTTACAATATTGTAAGTGCCCTTTCTCTTGGACTTAAGAATCTCCAAAGCCTCGTCTGTATAGTCTGGGGCAATAATTCCGTCAGAAACTTCTCTCTTTAATAAAAGTGCTGTTTCTTTGTCGCAAACATCAGATAGGGCTGCCCAGTCACCATAAGAACTCATACGGTCGGCACCTCTTGCCTTAGCATAAGCTGACGCAATAGGAGAAAGCTCTAAATCGTCAACAAAATATATTTTTTTAAGTGTATCAGAAAGCTCTGTTGCAACTGCAGCACCGGCAGGAGAAACATGCTTAAAGGATGCAGCAGCAGGAAGTCCTGTTGCTGCCTTTAGTTCCTTAACAAGCTGCCAGCTGTTGAAAGCATCAAGAAAGTTGATATAACCGGGCTTACCGTTAAGTACCTCAATAGGAAGTTCACTGTCGTCCTTCATAAAAATTTTGGAAGGCTTTTGATTTGGATTACAACCGTATTTTAGTTCTAATTCTTTCATTATGTTCTCCTCACTTATTTTTATTGATAATTCTTGAATCAGCCTCGCCTGTGGCTAGGTCTATGTATCTTACAAAGAGGGAAACTTTGTTGTCACAGTTTAGTGACTCCCAAACCTTATTTGCAAAGGTGTCAATATCATCATTTTCTACTTCAACAAGTGTTGGTTCGCCTTCGTAGCTTGGTAGTGGATTTCCGTCACCCATATATGTGTGGATAAACCTTCCCTTGCCGGGTAGTGGGTTATCGTAAGCAAAAGTATATCTAAGAGTTGAATCAGGGTCTCCATCGTCACTCTTGAGGATTGACATAGCCATATTCATATTACCGTCCTCAACCTTGATAATACCTGAAATTCTTGGTGTGTAGTTAGGCTCGTCAGGCTCAAAGGTTCTTGTCCTAAGGGCCTGTTCAAAGGTCATCTGCTGATTCATAAGGTCATATACGGTGTCTGTCTGGTCACCGTTTGTAACGATTGTCTTGTTTCCAAGAACTCTAACAGGTGCATAAATGATAAGGGACGGGTCAACCAGCTTGCTTTCGTCAAAAGCCTGTGTGCGGATGCCCTCGCCATCTTCAACAAACACTCTGTTACGGCTGTTTTCACTTCTACCCATAATAAAGTAGGAGATTACAGCTTTTTTACCGTCAGCAGTTCTTCCAAGCATAATTCCTCTGCCCGGATAAGCATTGCTTTCAAGCTCCTTAAAAAATGATATTGCTTTCATCTTACTACCTCTCAATCAATAATGTATGTTTTGTTATCTTTTACCTTTATTTTATCACTGCAAAACAGTTCAACTGAAATTGGGAGTATTTTCCACTCAACATTTTCCATAATTCTTCTTTGCAGAGTTTCAGGAGTGTCGTCATTATGTACTTCAACAGCCCTTTGCATAATAATAGGACCTGCGTCACATTCTTCTGTTACAAAATGTGTTGTTGCACCGGAAAGCTTTACACCCTTTTCAAGTACAGCCTTATGAACCTTTAACCCATAATAACCCTCACCGCAAAAGCTTGGAATTAAAGCAGGGTGAATATTAATCATTCTGTTTTCAAATTCAGAAATCACCTGATGACCTAAAATTGTCATAAACCCTGCAAGTACAACCAAATCAGCACACTTAGATTTCAGTAGCTCTGTAAGTGCCAAATCGTACTCAAGGAAGGTTTCAAAATCTTTTCTTCTGATAACAGCAGTGTCTATATTATTATTTCTTGCTCTTTCAAGAGCGTATGCGTCAGGGTTTGAAGAAATAACACAGGTTATTTTTCCGCTTTTGATTGTACCGTCATTTTGTGCATCAATCAAAGCTTGCAAATTAGTTCCACCGCCTGAAACAAGTACAGCAATATTTTTCATTATTCAAATACAACTCCGTCGTTACCTTCAATCACTTCACCAAGAACAACAGCGTCCTCACCAAAAGCCTTTAGTGTTTCAACTGCTTTGTCGGCATTTTCCTTGGAAACAGCAACAATCATACCAATACCCATATTAAAAGTATTAAACATATCGTGTTCAGGAATGTTGCCAACCCTCTCAATAACCTTGAAAATAGGAAGTACAGGAACTGTATCCTTCTTAATCTTTGCAGTAAGTCCGTCTTTTAACATTCGTGGAATGTTCTCGTAGAAACCACCGCCTGTGATATGTGAAATAGCCTTAACATCAACCTTGCTGATAAGGTTAAGGATAGGCTTAACATAAATCTTTGTAGGTGTAAGGAGAGTTTCGCCAAGTGGTTTGTCAAGTTCAGGATATTCATTGTGAATAGTATTTTCGTCAATACCGAATACCTTTCTCACAAGAGAAAATCCGTTGGAGTGAACACCGCTTGAAGGAAGTCCGATAAGTACATCACCTGCACACAGCTTACTGCCGTCAATAATCTTCTTTTTGTCAACGATACCAACGGAAAAACCTGCTACATCGTATTCGTCAACAGGATAGAAGCCGGGCATTTCCGCAGTTTCTCCCCCAACAAGAGCAGAATATGACATTTCACAGC
>JAXESA010000024.1:0-5378 GCA_034116205.1 Ruminococcus sp.
AAGGAAGCCGGCGGACAGTACTTTGCTGACGGTGTTATGTACTATCTCACAGGTGTTGACGGAACTGACTACGCAACAAAGGGTCAGATGAACACACCATTCACATGGGAAGTTCAGAATTCTCCTGTTCCTACAACAACATCTACAACAACATCCACAACAACAGCTACAACTACATCTACAACAACAGCTACAACTACAAGCACTACAACTGCTCCTGTAAAGGAATATCAGGTAGTTAACAATCTTGTTAATGTAAGGTCAAGCTCTACTGCTACAACAGTTAAGGAAGGCTCAACATTTACAACAATTCTTGTACCTGACACAGGCTATAAGATTTCCACAGTTATTGCAAACAACGGCTCACAGACAATTACAGCGGTATATAACAACGATGGCACAGTTACACTTAGTGCAGTTGTAACAGGTGATATTGTTGTTACAGCTATTGCTTTGCCAATACCGACAACTACAAGCAGTACAACAGCTACATCAACTACTTCAGCAACAACTACAAGCACTACTACTGCAACAACTACAAGTAGCACAACTGCTACAACAACCAGCAGTACAACCGCAACAACTACAAGCAGTACATCTACTACACAGCCATCCTCAACAAAGGAAACTGTTCCTGTAACAAAACCGGGCGATGTAATTGAGGTTAAAAAGATTTCTCTTAACAAGACAGCTATCAAAGTTTACGAAGATCATGAGTTTAACATTGTTGCAAGCATCTGGCCCGGATATACAACAGAAAAGACTGTTACATGGTCTGTAAACAACTCTCGTGTAGGTGTTTGCTCACAGACAAAGAAAACAGTGACAGGTCTTTATGACAGTGAAGGCAAGCTCTATTGCACAGAAACTGCAACATTCAAAGCTAAGAGGAGCGGACAGACAATTATTAAGGCTGTTTCCAACACAGGTCGTGTTGCAAAGTGTGTAGTTGAAGTTAAGCCTGTTGCAAAGACTCTTAAAGTAAGCAAGCCAAGCGTTACACTTAATGTTGGCAAGAGCACAACAGTTAAGGCAACTGTAGGTCCTGCAAGCATCAAACCTGCTTACAAGAAGGTTGCTTGGACAACATCTAACAAGAAGGTTGCAACAGTAACTTCTGCAGGTAAAATTGTCGCTCGTGGCAAGGGTGTATGTACCGTTTATGCTACAAGCACAGACAATACAACTCTTAAGAGGGCAATTAGAGTAACAGTTAAACAGCCTGTAACAAGCGTTAAGTTTAACAAGTCCTCAATTAAGCTTGCTAAGAAGGGTTCAAGCACAACTGTTAAGGCATATGCTTATCCGACAAATGCAAATAATAAGACTTTGGCTATCAAGTCCGAAAACAAAAAGATAGCTAAGGTATCTAAGTCAGCAGTTAATTCCGGAACTACTATCAAGGTGACAGCAGTTAAGAAGGGCTCAACATATGTAAGAGCTACTGCTAGAGATGGTTCTAAGAAGTACGCTAGAATTAGAGTTATAGTAAAAAAATAATTTCATATTATAATTTTTCAACCCTCGGTTAATTCCGAGGGTTGTTTTTTGTAGTGTGTTAAAACATAGATTTACAAAATTAAAAAAAAGAGTATAATAGTATTATATTTGTAAAAAAACTGGAGAACAGCTATGGCACTTATAAATTGCCCCCTTTGCAAGGAAACAATTCAGAATAATCAGGTTACCTGTACAAATTGCGGATATTCCCTAAGTGATAAGAAAGATACAGGCGCACTATACAACCATCAAGGTATTAAAGTATTTGATGTAAATAAATTGGAAAGCTATGAAACTGCTATTGAATTTTTTAGAAAAAGTGCAGAAAATAATTGTGATGAAGGACAAAAAAACCTTGCCATTGTTCTGAATTTTCTTGGTACAAGATACTACAATGGTGACGGTGTAAAGTTAAGTATAAAATCAGCAGAGAAATGTTTTAGAGAAAGTGCGGATTTTGGTAACATAAATGCAAAGAAAAATCTTGCAACTCTATATATTCAGTACGGAGAAATGTACTCTAACAACAAAAAAGTGAAAGTAGATGTGGACTTAGCTGAAAAATATTTCAAGAAAGCAGAAGAATATGATCCTGAAATAAGTAAAAACAAGTTAATTAGATTTTATATAAATTGTCACTTTAACTATAAGCACGGCGTAGCCGGAATAAATAAAGACCCACTTACAGCAGATAAATATCTACAAAAAGCAAAGGATATTGATAGCCAAATGGTTGAAGAAATCGGACAGGACTATTATAAAAAAGCACAAAGTATGTTGTCCCAAGGAGTGACAAAGGAAAATTATCACAGAATCAATGCTTACCTTAAAAAGGCATCACACCTTACAGAAAACGACCTTACTGAGGATTTAATTCAGTTCTATAAAACTGTTGCGTTGTGTGCAAAAAAAGGAAAAAGCGGTTTCAAAAAGAATAGTGACAGGAGCAACCGTTATTATGGTAAAGCTGCTGCTTTAGGTGACTCGGAAGCCATAAAAAAGTATAAGGAATAATAATTAAAAGCCGGTCTAATTTTAACCTCATAAAAAACTGAGGAAAAAAGACGGCTTTTTGCTTTTGTAGATGAGTTGAAATAAACAAAAGTAAATAACAGCTTGTATTGTCTTGCAGATATTTTAATTCTGTGGTACTATAAAAAGGTATATAAAACTACTACCAGCCTGATTAGATGGAAAGGATGAATTAAAATGTGCGGTATATGCGGTTTTACAGGTCAGATTGTTGACAGAGATGATACTATCAAAAGAATGACAGAGGTTATCACTCATCGTGGCCCTGATTCCGACGGACTTTTCCAGGATGACTATATATCAATGGGTTTTCGCAGACTGTCAATCATTGACCTTGACGGAGGCACACAGCCAATATATAACGAGGACAAGTCCCTTGTGATTACATTCAACGGAGAAATTTATAACTACCAAATTCTTCGTGAAGAGCTAAAAAAGGCAGGACATAAGTTCTACACAGATACTGATTCAGAGGTGCTTATTCACGGTTTTGAAGAGTGGGGAGAGGATATGCTCCCAAAGCTTAGGGGTATGTTCGGCTTTGCTATCTACAACAAGAATGACGGTTCTCTGTTTATCGCCCGTGATTTCTTTGGCATTAAGCCTATGCATTATACAATGATTGACGGTAACCTTGTTTATGGTTCCGAAATTAAATCTATTTTACAGCATCCTAATTTTAAAAAGGAATTTAATGAAAAAGCTCTTGATTCCTATCTTTCTTTTCAGTATGTAGTTCCACCGGAAACTTTCTTCAAGAATGTATATTGCCTGCTCCCGGGTCACTATATGTGGTACAGGGACGGAAAAATTACAACAAAGAGATACTTTGAACCAACTTTTGAGCCTGACAATTCATTAACTGAAGAACAGGCTGTGGATAAAATTGCTGATGTATTTGAGGACTCCATAAAGGCTCACAAAATTGCTGATGTTGAGGTAGGATGTTTCCTTTCAAGTGGAGTTGACTCATCCTATGTTTCCACATATTTTGCTGACCAAAAGACCTTTACAGTAGGCTTTGATTTCGGTGAAAAGTACAACGAAATTTCATGGGCACAGGAGCTTTCAAAGGAAATTGGTGTTGAGCACCACACAAAGCTCATTGGCAGTGAGGAATTCTGGGGTACAGTACCAAAGGTTCAGTACTATATGGACCAGCCACTTGCTGACCCAAGCTGTATTGCCCTTTATTTTGTTTCAAATTTGGCAAGTCAGTATGTAAAGGTTGTACTTTCAGGCGAGGGTGCAGACGAGCTTTTCGGCGGTTACACCTGCTACAATGTTCCTCGTTCGCTAAAGCCGTACAGCATTGTTCCTTTCCCACTTCGCCGAGCAATAGGTAAATTGGCGGAAAAATTCCCAAAAATCAAGGGCAGAGCCTACCTTATGCGTGGGGGAAAGCGTCTTGAAGAACGCTTTATTGGAAATGCTTTTATGTATGATAAAAAGCAAAAACAGGCTCTCCTTAAAAAGCCTGAAATCGCCACAGACCCTCAAAACCTGTGCAAGCCTTATTACGACAGGGTTAAGGACTATGACGATATTACAAAGATGCAGTATCTTGACATCAACCTGTGGATGACAGGTGACATTCTCTTAAAAGCCGACAGAATGTCAATGGCAAACTCCCTTGAGCTTCGTGTTCCTTTCCTTGACAAAGAGGTATTTAATGTAGCAAGAACAATTCCAACAAAGCTTCGTGTAAACGGAGAAAATACAAAGTATGCAATGCGTAAGGCTGCCCGTAGAAGAATGCCTGAAAAGACAGCCCAAAAGCGTAAGCTGGGATTCCCTGTTCCAACAAGGGTATGGCTTAGGGATGAAAAATACTACAATGTAGTTAAAACAGCCTTTAAGTCAGAAACTGCGGAGAAATTCTTCAACACCGATATACTTGTAGAGTGGCTTGACGGCCATTTTAGCGGAAAAGAGGACAACTCCCGTAAGGTATGGACAGTATATGTTTTCATAGTTTGGTACAATATATACTTTGGTGACGATAACAAAATCAACACACCGGACTTGGACTGAAAATTGAATACTAAACAAAGCCTTCCTTGTGTAAAGGTATTCCCTTACTAAGGGAAATGCCCCAACGGGGCAAAGGGTTTGCTGCTTTCGCCAGAAAGGGGCGGACCGCTTGCGGTGGAGGGTTTGTCAGCAGGCAGTTACAGTTAAAGAAATATATTGACAGGAAAGAAAACTCTCCTCTTGTCATTCCGAGCATAGCGAGGAATCTGAAAAGAAAGCAGTAGTGCAAAAACCGACACTATCAGGTTAGATGAGATTATGACTAAACAAAGTCTCCCTCGGATGAGGTATTCCCTTGCTAAGGGAAATGCCCCAACGGGGCAAAGGGTTTGCCGTTTTCGCCAGAAAAGCTGTCGCCAAAGGCGACTGGGGGAGTGAAAAAGTAGTCAATATATCTTACTTTGTCTTTAGATAACAAAGTTTGAGTCAGAACAATAAACCTCACAACCATCTAAAGACAAAAAGAGCAAAAGAGAACACTTTTTCCCTTCTTCTAAACAATAACAGCAAGGCAAAGGGTTTTTTGCAGTACTTTATATTCTTCCTCTAAGTCGGCAAGTGGCAGAGGGTTTATTCCCTTTCCAATCTCAAAGGTAAATCCCGGACGGTGAAAACGCTGTATAAACCAGTCCTTTAGTCCTCCGCCGGCGGCAATCTCCGGCGGTGCAGACAGGGTGTATCCCGAGGTTTTGCTAAGTAGCCGTGCAATGGTGGGACTGTCCTTTGGAGTATGCTCCCCAAAGTCGTAGTAAATTTCTCTTCCCTGACTGTGGAATGTGTAGCATCTGCCAAAGTCGTTACTTATTATGTAG
>JAXESA010000025.1:0-7136 GCA_034116205.1 Ruminococcus sp.
GCTTCCGAATACATTTATAACAAATACAAAGAAACAAAGACTTGCGGTGTGATTGAGGAAAACAAGTCAGCAGGTACAAAGAGAATCGCTGAACCAATCGGTGTTATTGCCGCTGTTATTCCTACAACTAACCCAACATCAACCGCTATCTTTAAGACACTAATCGCTCTTAAAACGAGAAACGGTATTATCATCAGCCCTCACCCACGTGCAAAGTTAAGCACAATCGCTGCCGCTAAAGTTGTTTTAGAGGCTGCTGTTGAGGCAGGTGCTCCTGAGGGTATCATCGGCTGGATTGACGCTCCAAGCCTTGAAATGACAAACCTTGTTATGGCTGAGGCTGACATCATCCTTGCTACAGGCGGTCCCGGTATGGTTAAGGCTGCATATTCCAGCGGTAAGCCTGCTTTGGGCGTTGGTGCCGGTAACACTCCTGCTATCATTGACGATTCAGCAGATATTCTCCTGGCTGTTTCATCAATCATTCACTCTAAGACATTCGATAACGGTATGATTTGTGCTTCTGAACAGTCAGTTATCGCTTTAAAGAGTGTTTATGATAAGGTTAAGAAGGAATTCCAGTACAGAGGATGCTACTTCCTTAACGAAGAAGAAACTGAAAAGGTTAGAAAGACTATCCTTATCAACGGTGCACTTAACGCAAAGATTGTTGGTCAGTCTGCACACACAATCGCTTCCCTTGCCGGCGTTGATGTTCCTGTTGACACAAAGATTATTATCGGCGAAGTTGACAGCGTTGACATTGCTGAAGAGTTCGCTCACGAAAAGCTTTCTCCTGTTCTTGCTTTCTATAAGGCAGAGGACTTTGAGGACGCTCTTGACAAGGCAGAGCATCTTGTTGCTGATGGTGGTTACGGACACACATCTTCACTCTACTGCAACGCAGTAACAGAGAAGGATAAGATTGACAAATTTGCAAAGAGAATGAAAACTTGCAGAATCCTTGTTAACACACCTTCTTCCCACGGTGGTATCGGTGATCTCTACAACTTTAAGTTAGCACCTTCCCTCACACTTGGTTGTGGCTCATGGGGCGGTAACTCCGTATCAGAAAACGTTGGAGTAAAACACTTAATCAATATCAAGACAGTTGCAGAGAGAAGGGAAAATATGCTTTGGTTCAGAGCACCTGAAAAGGTTTATCTTAAGAAGGGCTGTCTGCCTGTAGCCCTTCAGGAGCTTAAGGATGTAATGAATAAGAAGAGAGTATTCATTGTAACAGACCAGTTCCTATATAAGAATGGCTACACAAAATCCGTAACAGATAAGTTAGACGAGATGGGCATTACCCACACAACATTCTTCAATGTTGCTCCGGACCCAACACGTGCTTGTGCAAAAGAGGGTGCAGAGCAGATGAAGGCATTTGAGCCTGACTGCATCATCGCTATCGGCGGTGGTTCCGCAATGGACGCAGGTAAGATTATGTGGGTTCTCTACGAGCATCCTGAGGCAGACTTTATGGATATGGCTATGAGATTCATTGATATCCGTAAGAGAGTTTACACATTCCCTAAGATGGGCGAAAAGGCTTACTTTATCTGCGTACCAACATCAGCAGGTACAGGTTCAGAAGTTACTCCTTTTGCTGTTATCACAGACGAAAAGAGTGGTATCAAGTATCCTCTTGCTGACTACGAGCTTCTTCCTAATATGGCTATCGTTGATACAGATATGCATATGACAGCTCCAAAGGGTCTTACATCAGCATCAGGTATTGACGCACTTACTCACGCATTAGAGGCTTACGCTTCTATTATGGCAACTGACTACACAGACGGTCTTGCACTCAAGGCTGCAAAGACAATCTTTGAATATCTTCCAAGATGCTACGACAACGGTCCTAACGACCCTGTTGCAAGAGAAAAGATGGCAAACGCTGCTACAATGGCAGGTATGTCATTCGCAAACGCATTCCTTGGTGTTTGTCACTCAATGGCTCATAAGCTTGGTGCTTATCATCACCTGCCACACGGTATTGCAAACGCCCTCCTCATTGACGAGGTTATCAGATTTAACGCTGCAGAATGCCCAAGAAAGATGGGTACATTCAGCCAGTATGACCATCCAAAGACAATGGCAAGATATGCTGAGTTTGCTACTTACCTTGGTGCTAAGGGCAAGACAGACGAGGAAAAGGTAGAAAACCTCATCAAGATGATTGACGAGCTTAAGGAAAGAGTTGGCATCAAGAAGACTATCAAGGATTACGATGTTCCTGAGGATAAGTTCCTTGAAACACTTGACCAGATGTGCGAGGACGCATTTGACGACCAGTGCACAGGTGCTAACCCAAGATACCCACTTATCTCTGAAATCAAGGAGATGTATCTTAAGGCTTACTACGGCGAATAATTCATATAGAATTAATAATTGTCCCCCGACACAAGTCGGGGGATATTTTTGTATAAGAGCTTATACTAATACATATTTATAATTCAAGTTTAAGAGGTTCATATTAAAAGATTGTTAAAAGTTCGTCAAATTGCACAAAAGATTGTTAAAGAATTGACGTATTTCATATTTTTTGTAGTAATATAATTTGTGTTATTTGCATAAAATATCACTGTATTTTTGTATATATTAAAGAATGCTATTGTATTTTTGAATAAATATCCAATCTGTATTTCGGTCAATTTAACGCTATACTACCAAAGTAGAATGTTGTATAATATAACCAAAGCAGAAAAGCTTTTTTATTTGTTCTATATGAAAGGATTGATATTTGATGAAATTTGAAAAGGTTTTGGCTGAAAGAAAAGATAAAATTATCTACAAAGATAAAGATAGATGTATAAAGGTTTTCGACGAAAATTACAAGAAGTCCGATGTCCTAAATGAGGCTCTTAATCAGTCCCGTGTTGAAGAAACAGGACTTAATATTCCAAAGATTTTAGAGGTAACGAAAATCGAGGGCAAATGGGCAATAGTCAGCGATTACATTGAGGGTAAAACCCTTGCACAGCTTATGGCTGAAAACCCTGACAAGCTTGACGAATATCTTGAGCTGTTTGTTAATGTACAGCTTGACATTTTGGGCAGAAAGTCACCGCTTCTTAACAAACTGTGGGATAAGATGAAGCGTAAAATTGACGAAACCGATTTGGATGCTACAACAAGATACGAGCTACAAACCCGCCTAAGCGGTATGCACAAGCATCACAAGGTTTGTCATGGCGACTTCAACCCAAGTAATATTATCGTTACAGAGGATGGTACTCCCTATGTACTCGACTGGTCCCATGCAACACAGGGCAACGCCTCTGCCGATGCCGCCAGAACCTACCTTATCTTTGTTCTTGAGGGAAAAGAAGATGTAGCCAAAAAGTATCTCCAGTTGTTCAGCCAAAAGGCTGATATTCCAATTCAGCTGGTTCAAGAGTGGATGCCAATAGTTGCAGCATCTCAGTCCGTTAAGGGCAAGCCGGAAGAAAAGGAACTCCTAACCTCTTGGGCAAGTGTAATTTCATACGAATAATTCAAATATTACTAAAGGGCTATCCGTTATGGATAGCCCTTGTTTTTGCGTTTATGTAGCTTGTTTTGCGATTTTATTTCTTTTCCTTACCTCTTTGTATTTTTTGTAGTTTTGCCGAATCAAGACAACGCCAAGAGCTAAAAATAGGAAAGAAAGGGTAATACAGATTATGGAACCTATCAAAGATGTCTTAAATGCGAAAATACCAATTAAAATTAAAATAATGTTTATAACAAAAACACAGGAAGAAACATTTTTTATATAATTAAAAAATGAATTTGAAAGTCCAAATGCGTTTTCTGAAATGTGATTATCAAATTCACAGTTGTTTGAGATAAGGTATGGTTTTTCAAAAGTATTTGTAATCCCATTGTACTTTGATTTGCAATATGAGAAGTTAATTATTGTATCGCTTTGCATATTAAATGAGGTTTCGCTGTGTATTGTGTATGGCTCGGCATCATCAAGCCAGTTATATCTACTTAATCCCACATACAACATTCTGAATATAGCCTGAAAAGGTAGGGTCAAAATGAATAAAACAATTTTAAGAGTGGTATGGTTATTGTTATCTTCAGGAATTTCAATATCAATATCAACATCAATATCAACAGTTTCCTCTTTTTCTATGTCGCAAACTGCAGAACTGTTTATTGTATTCAATTCACCTATGTACTCATCTTTTACATATAGCAAAAATGATTTATCCTCTTGATAATTGTTATTTATCGTAAGTTTCATAAGCTATTCCTCAATTATATGTAAAGCGTTCTATATCGTGATTTTCTAAAAATAATTTATTTAAAATTTTCGTCAGTAAACGCTAAACCAATGTATTTATCACTTGGCAGAGTTGATAATAAGTAATTTTCTGTTTCCTCTGAACAGGGAAAGCAAAAGTAATGGTCTATATAAGTACCTTTCTTTAAATGGTTATATTCAATTTCTTCTCTATCTAAATCAATGGAGCATATTATTCCTGTAATTGGTATTTTACGAAGGGTGATCCTATAAGTTGCAACAAATTTCATTTCATCCCAGTTGTAAAACCTTTTCTTAAAAATAGTCCTATAAAGCAAACCGTTTTCATTTAAAATAGTTTTGCTACTGAACACAATGAAATCAACTATAAGCCATATTACAGTAGTTATACAGCACGATATGGACAGAATAAGTGTGGGAAAATCAAATTCTTCAATAAATCCGCTTGTAAGAGCAACCGAGCCGTATAACAATAGCACAGTTAATATAGAGGAAAGAATCTTTTCTGATGTTTTAAAATTAGATATTTTCATTTTATCACCTATTGCAAGTTCATTAATCCTGTCCTGGCACTACCTCATAAACAAAAACATAATCTTTGTTGTTGTATGTAAAGTATTCCGTGTGGTAATTCTTCTTAGCCAAAGGGCTTTTCTTGTACTTTTCTTCCCTCAGAATTTCATACTCCAGCATTTCCTTATCCAAAGTCATCTCATCCTCAAGGGAAGAGGGAATGTTATTTGAGGAGTTATTGAGATTTTTTTCACTGTAAAGACAGGTATCACCAAGGGAGAAATATTTTCCATCCTTTACTGCCATTTTCAAAGTTGCAAGTTCATTCTCGTCGCTGACAGCAAACCACACAGCATATTTATTGTTGATGTTAACAGTAGTAATGTCTTCTTTTATATTAACTGCACCGCTGTTATGTTCATATGCCTCGTATGCAGTGTCATAATACCTGTCCGACACAACATTATCACCTATTTGTGTAAAGTTCGGCTGAAGCGCAACCCCGACTATTGCAATTATAAGAACTATAAAAGCAATAATAGGAACAATCTTCTTTTTCTCTTTCATAACGGTATCTCCCAAAAAATTGTGTTATATATCAATCCGTAAAGCCTTTGTCAATGGAGTCAGCATATGTTGGTTATTATTTTGTACCAAAATCCAACCTGACATTTACAAAGCCCGTATGGAAAAATACGGGCTTTGTATAAGGATAAATTAACTTTGCATTAGTCCTCGAGTTATATAGTATTTCAAGACTTTTATAGAATCAGTTTTTTCCTCTGTTTACATACTTTGTATGTAAAAGCTTATGTGCTCTTGGCTTGCCGGGAGCGTCAAAAAATTCATCGTAAATTGTCTTGATAATCGGGCTTTCGTCACTGCATCTGTACTTACACTGCTTGTCGTAATCGTAGAGAGCCTTTGAACGGATAGCCTTTAAATCAACATAGTTTCTTACGCTGTCGCTTTGAACAGGTTGACCGCCGCCGTTGATACAACCACCGGGACAAGCCATAATCTCAACCATCTGATAGTTAGCCTCGCCCTTCTTAATCTTCTCAATAAGCTTCTTTGCATTTGCAAGTCCTGATGTAACAGCAACCTTTACCTCAATGCCTGCAACGCTGTATTTTGCCTCTCTGACTTCCTCAGGACCTCTTACCTCGGTAAACTCAATCTTCTTGAAGGAACCGTCAAGCATTCTTGCAGCAGTACGCAGAGCAGCCTCAAGCACACCGCCTGTTGCACCGAAGATTGCACCGCCACCTGTTGCCTTGTTGAAAGGTGCGTCGTAATCCTCGTCATCCATATCCTCAAACTTGATACCTGCGCCCTTAATCATCTTTGCAAGTTCTCTTGTAGTGAGGGCTACATCAACATCGTCAAAGTCGAATGTGCGCAGTTCGGGACGAGTAGCCTCAAACTTTTTAGCTGTACATGGAATAACGCTGACAACAAACATCTTTTCAGGGTCAATATTATATTTCTGAGCATAGTAGCTCTTAAGAACTGCACCAAACATACCCTGAGGAGATTTACAGGTGGAAAGGTGAGGAATCATTTCGGGATAGTAATGCTCAACAAACTTAACCCAACCGGGGCAACAGGATGTGAACATAGGGAGAGTTTCCTTGCGTGTGATTCTCTCAACAAGCTCGTTTGCCTCCTCAAGAATAGTGAGGTCGGCGGTGAAGTCCATATTAAACACCTTGTCAACACCCAGTCTGCGGATTGCAGAAACCATTTTGCCCTCAACATTTGTACCGATTGGCATACCGAAGCTTTCGCCCAGAGTAGCCTTGATTGACGGAGCGGTGTAGAAAATAACCTGCTTGTCCGGGTCGGAAATAGCGTTCCAAACCTCATCAATTTGGCTCTTTTCGTTGAGCGCACCAACAGGACAGCTTACAATACACTGTCCACAGCCAACGCATGGAGAGTCGCCCAGGCCCTTTTCAAAAGCACAGCCAACATGCACCTTAAAGCCACGCTTGATAGGTCCGATAACCGAAACGCTCTGTACATTCTTGCAGGCAGCAACACAGCGCATACACTGAATACACTTGTTGTTGTCACGCACAATGTAAGGGGACTCGTCGTCTATGTCATAAATAGGCTCTTCAGCCTTGAATCTGTCTTCGTCAACGCCGTAGTCGAACGCAAGTTTCTGAAGCTCGCAGTTGTTGCCTCTTACGCAGGAAAGGCATTTTTTATGGTGAGTAGATAGGATAAGCTCAATCGTAGTTTTTCTTGACGCTCTTACCTTTGGAGTATTTGTAAATACTTCCATTCCCTCCTCAACGGGATAAACGCACGATGCGATAAGACCTTTTCTGCCCTTTACCTCAACAACACAGAC